>JBEKUA010000014.1:0-9458 GCA_049515495.1 Smithella sp.
CGATAATCCCCCCGGGTTTCTGGCCATGGGTGACATTGTCGTTGTTCTTGACCACCTGCTGCTCAAAGAGGCGGATGTCACCCATGGCCTGAAACCCGGGGGGATTATCGTTCTGAACACACCCAAGTCTTTTGAATTTTACCACTTTAAAGATTACAGGCTGGCCACCGCAGATATTACAGCCATATCCGTTGAAGCAGGCCTTCCTCACGGCATGGTTAATACCGGGATCATCGGGTCCCTGGAAAAAGCAACAAACCTTCTGGGAATCGATATCCTGATTAAAGGCATTGAAGAGGAATTTCGTACAAGAAAGCCTGATAAGAATTCATTGGCTGCCAGACTTGCCTTTGAACGAACTGTGTTGGGAGGTTGAAAATGGGCACCAGAAATTACAGAAGAAAAACATCACACAGTGAAAACGGGCCGGGTGACGGTGGAAGAACCGGTTCATGGAGGGTGGAGCGGCCGGTCTTGGATCAAAGCCTATGCATCCCCTGCAAGAGGAATAAAGAAGCTTGCTTCATCTGCTGGCTGTTCTGTCCGGAAATAGTTATCTCCAGGACGATACCGCCAAAGGTCGACCTGGAATACTGCAAGGGATGCGGTATCTGCGCCGAAGAATGCCCGACCAAGGCCATCACCATGGTGGACGAAGCTAAATTTTCAGAAGAAGACACGGAAAAGAAAAAAGATAAGGATTAAGTACCATGCATATTATAGAAAATGGAAACGTTGCGGCAGCTCTGGGCGTCAAACTTTGCCGTGCAAATGTAATAGCGGCCTATCCTATCACCCCTCAGACCCCACTTACGGAAAGACTTTCCGAATATGTTGAACTGGGACAGATGAAGGCCGAATACATTCCCGTAGAGAGCGAGCATTCCGCCCTCGCCGTATGCATTGCGGCCTCATCGGCAGGCGCAAGGACTTTTACGGCAACCAGTGCAAACGGCCTTCTTTATATGCATGAACAGGTCCAGTGGGCGTCAGGCGCAAGGCTTCCTATTGTAATGTGCGTTGTCAATCGAGCGGTGGGCGCCCCATGGAATGTCTGGAACGATCAACAGGACTCAATTTCACAGCGCGATACCGGCTGGATACAAATCTACTGCTCTGACCACCAGCAGATCATTGATTCGGTTATTAAAGCCTTCTGGCTGGCAGAGAAAGTGAGCATACCCATCATGGTCTGCTATGACGGCTACATCCTTTCTCATACCTACATGCCGTTTGATCTGCCCGAACAGGAAAAAGTCGATGCATTCCTGCCGCCATTCCGGCCGGACTATGCCCTGAGCACCGATGAGCCTGCCAATCTCAATACAGTGACCCTGCCTGATGTCAGGACCGATGTCAAAGGCGAACTGGCCCACGGATATATGGAGATTCGATATCTGCTTCAGGAAGAGCTGCGGACAACACTGATGGCAGCAGCCGAAGCGGAAAAAAGATTTGCCGGGATATTCGGCAGGAGCGGTGATCCGTATATTGAACCTTATCGCTGCGATGACGCGGACTATGTTGCCGTGGGCCTGGGATCGATCACCTATCAGCTGCGGGTCTGTGTTGATCTTTTAAGAAAAGAGGGCATTAAAGTTGGTATCATGGGCGTTCGCTTTTACAGGCCTTTCCCTGATGTTGCAATAGCCAATGCCCTGAAAGGGAAAAAAGGTGTAATCGTCTTTGAAAAAGCATTGAGCTATGGCTATGAAGGTGCGCTGGCATCGGATTTAAAGTCCGCGCTTTATGAACATCTTGCAGGCGCAGGAACCCTGCCATTTGTCCAGAATTTTATTTTGGGAATCGGCGGCCGCGAAATTCGAACAGATGATTTGACACAAGCCCTAAGAGGGGCAACAAAGAGCAGAGTCTCGAAGGAGCCCACGTGGATTGGGCTAAAGCTATAGGAGAATTACATGCAGGCTAAAACGAACATTTTAAGTCTACCGACCCAGGAATTTGTCCATCCGGGAACAAGGGCATGCACCGGCTGCGGCCTGGCCATCGCCTACAGGGTCGGCCTCAAGGCCCTTGGCAAAGACACAATGCTTGTTGTGCCTCCCAGTTGTCTGACCGTGCTTCAGGGGCTTTTTCCTGTCGCCTCGACAAAACTTCCCTGTCTGAATGTGACGTTTGCGTCAACAGCCGCTGCCGCCACCGGACTTCTTGCAACTCTAAAAACACAGGGGAAGGAGCATATCACCGTAGCGGCCTGGGCTGGTGACGGTGGAACAAGCGATATAGGCTTGCAGGCTTTATCGGGCGCCGCAGAACGTGGCGACAACTTTATCTATTTCTGCTATGACAATGAAGGCTACATGAACACCGGTGTTCAGCGCTCCGGCACGACCCCGATCGGCGCCATAACAGCGAACACGCCGTTTAAGGGAAAGTTACAGCAAAAAAAGGATGTCCCTGCCATCATGGCTGCGCATAACTTAAGCTATGTTGCCACCTGTTCGGCCGCCTATCCACTGGACCTCTATGACAAAATAAAAAATTGCGCCAACCTGCCGGGCACCAAATACATACATATCCATATTCCCTGTCCGCCGGGCTGGGGTTATGACCCGAGATACGGAATAAAGATCGGTCGGCTTGCCGTTGAAACAGGTTATTATGACCTCTACGAGATAATCAATGGTGAGTTTAAACTGACCGCGGCATCCGAAAAACTCGTTGAAAAACGGAAGCTGGTGCCGGTTATCGAATATTTCCGCGCTCAGTCACGATTCAAGATTCTGACGGATGTGCAGATTGCAGATATCCAAAATCAGATCGATAAAAAATGGGCGGGATATTATAAAAAAGACGAGTGATGTTTTCTGATCGATATGCCTGGCCGCATTCAAAGAATCAGATTCGGCAAGGAGGTCGGCTTGGGCAGGCGTATTTTGATCCACGCCATTATGGCGCGGATCATCGGTAAGGAAATGATCTATTCATATTGTGTCCCCTTTGGGGATACACTTCCGTATCCAATACGTTCCGGGAAGCCGACGACGCAGCCAACAAGTTAGCCGAAAAAAGGCGACTTGGCATCAACATCCAAGTGCGGTCTTGACGGCATCCACAGTAATATTGCCGCCGGACATGATCATCACAACTTTTTTCCCCGCCAGACGGTCTTTTATTTTGTAAGCGGCCATCAGTGAGACAGCTCCGGCACCCTCGGCCAGATTATGCGTGGTGGTCAGCGCCATTCGAATGCCTTCAAGTATCTCGCCCTCCGTTAAGAGCACAACATCATTTATGGCGTCTTTGAGAATAGTGTAAGGCAGATGGAACACGCTTCTGGCGGCCAGGCCTTCAGCAACGGTATGTGCTTCATCCAGAGTTACAATTTCTCCCTTCTTCCATGAATTATAAAACGACGGAGCGTTCATCGCTTCCACACCGATTATCTCTATATCAGGATTGATTGCCCGCGCTGTTTTTAAAATCGAAGCGCAGCCGGCGCCGCCGCCTATTGGACAAATGATCGTATCCGTCAGAGGCAGGTCCTCCAGTATCTCCAGTCCCATCGTGGCCAAACCGTTTAAAATTTCCGGTTCGTTGCCCTGCTGAACATAGTAATAACCGGCGCTGTCCACAAGCTCTTCGCAGTAAGACTGCGCATCGTAGAAATCTTCTCCGTGGACAATAAGCTCCGCGCCGTAACTTTCTATCGTCCGGTTGATTTCAGGATTGTTGCCCTTAGGTACAACAACCGTACAGGGCACATGGAACCACTGTCCCGCCCAGGCCATCGCCAAACCGTGGTTGCCTCTGGTCGCAACAAGGATACCCGTTTCCAGTTCTTCCCTGGACATATGATGAAAGAAATTAAGCGCTCCTCTTATCTTGAATGATCCTGTCGGATTGTGATTTTCATGCTTGATGAACGCTTCGCAGCCTATAATACGTGATAGTTCCGGGTAGTGCGTCAGGTTTGTCCTCTTCAGATATCTGTCGATAACGGTTCTTGCCATAAAAGCCCCGGGCAGATTGACCTGCCTGCTCAATAATTCATATTTTTTCAGCATAAATTCCTCCTTGATAATCACTGATCATAGTCGATCCGGACACATTATACCATTTCAAAATCAAAGATGATATTGAGGCGGCGAGGAGGAGGCGACGAGGCGTATTATTAATACGTTCCGGGAAGCCGACAACGACGCCAACAAAAATAGCGCTTTGATTTAGAATTGGTATTACTTAACACAACAACACATCCGCCTAAATATATTTGTTTATCATAGCTGCATATCCGGCGGAAGCGCCAATGTTGGCCAGAACAACCGCCTTGCCTCTTTCTCCCCGGCTTGCCATTTCTTCCGGGCGCGCAAGCATTTGAATAATTCCACGCAGCAACTCATCTTCACCTCTTATGGTGATACCGCATCCCGCTTCTTCCAGAAGGGTCCTTTCCTGGCTAAAATCTTCCATTGAAGGTCCGTAAAAAATTATCTTGCCCCAGGCCGCCGCTTCCAGAATGTTCTGGCCTCCTTTCGGCACCAGAGAACCGCCGCAATAAACAATTGTAGCCAGAGAATAAACTTTAAACAGTTCTCCAATCACATCAACAATGATGATTCGTTCATCTTTTCTTTGTCTTCCCTTATTGATATCCATCAGCGTTATGAAATCGTTAAAATCTGCCTGTTTCAAGAGGTCGAGAATATCATTGGTTCTTTCAATGTGCCGCGGTACAATGATCAGTTTAAAATCGGGATAAAGTTTTATAATTTCTTCATAAACATGAATAATAATTTTTTCTTCGCCCTCATGTGTGCTGCCCGCGACAAAAAATCTTTCGTTTACGCGCGCGTTAAAACGGCGCGTAATTTCTTCCTGCAGGGCCGGCGAAACCATTGCCGCCAGACCGTCATATTTGGCGTTTCCCAGCACCTTTATTTTTGCGCAATCCATACCTATTCTTTCAAGCCTTTTAGAATCAATTTCGGAAATCATTCCCGCGGCATCTAAATTATTGAGAACTCGTTTCCAGAAAAATTTTGTCAGCCGGTACCGGCGGAAAGAACGAGGTGAAATACGGCCGTTAACCATCAATGTTTTTATCCGGTGCGTTTTGCAGGCCCGAAGAAAATTAGGCCAAAGTTCCGTCTCCACCAGCACAAAAACATCCGGGCGGGCCATTTTTATAACTTTGTTCACAATCGGGAGAATATCCAGAGGGAAATAAATAAATGCGGCAGCTTCTTTTATAAATTTCCTTGCCATTTTCTGGCCTGTTTCCGTGGACGTGGAAAAGATAATTTCCACGTCCGGCCTTCTCATTTTCAGACAAGCGGCAATCGGCGCTGCTGCGGTCACTTCGCCAACCGAAACAGCGTGGATCCAGACACGCGGTCCATTTTTTAATCCAGCCAGTACTTTCGTCTGTCTGCCGCCAAGTTTCTGCATAAAACTGTTACGGTATTTGCCGGTAAAAATTATTTTCAGCAGATAATAGGGCGCGATAATTATCGCAGCGGCAAATAAAATAATATTGTATAAAATATGCATAAGAGCATTTTTAGATTTTTCTGCCTAAGTGTCAAGCACCTTTTATTCATAAGGGCAAAAGAAATTTAAAAATGCATTTATTGACAATGACGGTCCTTTAGTATATTTTACCTCTACAATGAAACAAAGGGGGAAACAAACCATGAAAATAATAGCCCCTTCAATCCTTTCAGCGGATGGCAGCAAACTGGGCGAGGAAATTATCGCCGTGGAAAAAGCAGGCGCCGGCTGGATTCATATTGATGTAATGGATGGGAATTTTGTTCCCAATATCACCATGGGACCGTCAATCATATCCGATCTTAGAAAAATAACGAAACTTCCATTTGATGTTCATCTGATGATTGAAAATCCCGACAGGTATATTGAATCTTTTTACAAGGCGGGAGCTGATGTTATTACTGTTCATGTGGAAGCTTCAAGTAATCTGAGTCGGACGGTTGAACTGATCAAAAGTTTCGGCGTGAAAGCGGGAGTTTCATTAAATCCGGCAACTCCTCTGACGCAAATTGAAGAAATTATTCGCTATGTTGATCTTATACTGATTATGTCCGTTAATCCCGGATTTGGCGGACAAAAATTTATCGGGACATCTTTAGCTAAAATTGCCCGAACAAAAAAAATGCTGGAGGGCATACCGCGCCAACCTTTACTGGAAGTTGATGGAGGAGTGAATCTGAATAACATCGGCGATATCTCCGGAGCCGGAGCAGATGTTATTGTTGCCGGAGCAGCTATTTTCGGCAGTGAAGATTATCAAAAAACCATTGCTTCATTGAAACTTGCCGCCAATTAATCCAATTTGCAAGCAATAATAACACCTGCGTTTTCATCTCCGGACAGGAAAAAGGGTTATATTTACTAATTTCATTTTAGACAGACGAAAAGCAAGAGCTGTCCAAATACAGCCTAAACCATATTCCATGCTTCGTTTGAAATTAATGGATGACGCTTCGGCGAAATAACTTGTCGGACAGCTTACTTCCGCAATAGTATAATTAAACCAGACAATCTGAGCCAGCATCTGATTATCGAATACAAAATCATCGGAATTATTTGCGAGCGGCAATTTCAGCAGAAGCTCACGGGAAAAGGCGCGGTATCCGGTGTGATATTCGGAAAGTTTCGCGCCGATTAAAACGTTTTCAGTAAGGGTCAAAAAGCGGTTGGCGATATATTTCCAGACAGGCATGCCGCCCCTCAAGGCATAGCCGCCGAGAATGCGGGAACCGAGCACGCAATGGTAAAGACCATTGCCGATTAACGAAGCCATAGCCGGAATCAGTCTGGGCGTGTACTGATAATCAGGATGCACCATGATTACAATATCGGCGCCCTCTTCCAGCGCCAGCCGGTAGCACGTTTTCTGATTGCCTCCGTAACCCAGATTGCGTTCGTGCACAAAGACTTTAGTCTGTGGAAGCTTAGCCGCCACTTTGGCTGTATTATCAGGACTGGCGTCGTCAACAAGAATAACCAAGTCAACGACGCCCTGAGCCATTACTTCGTTGTATGTTTTAACAATGGTTTTCTCGGCGTTATAAGCCGGCATAACCACCACTACTTTTTTATTCTGAAACATACTTTATCCGGTCGCACGGTTTAAGAAAAATGAGCGTCAAGTTTCTGCTGCTGTTTCTTTGCTTCATCCACCATTCTTTCCATTAATTGGGCTACGGTAGGTTCATCGTGAAGTAAACCCATCACCTGTCCCACGGGGAGCACGCCTTCTTTCGTGTCACCGTCTTCCGTGGCGGTTTTTATCGCGTGGAAACCGTTAGCCATAAAAGCCAGCTGACGGGAATTTTTCCAGCCGGACAATAAAACTCCCACAAATAGTTTGAAGAAAGGCATCTTTAATTGTTTGGCGATATCCTGCGCATTGAAGAAAGCCGCAGGCAGATTCAATCCCTTCCTGATCGCTTTTTCGGCAGCTTCCGTCTTCATGATACGGCAGAGAAGTCCGTCAAATCTATCCGAGTATAGAGTATCTTCCACATCTTTTTCCATGGAAAGTTTTTTATAAACATCATGCAAAGGGCTTTCTTTTGTCGTCATAAAACGGGTGCCCATCGCAATGCCTTCGGCACCCAGTACCAGCGCCGCCGCCAGGCCACGCCCGTCGCCGAAGCCGCCGGTTGCAATCACAGGAACCCTCACCGCGTCCACCAGCGAAGGAACCAGAACCAGAGAGGTCACGTGTTCGCCGTGAGCCGCCGCTTCGTGGCCGGTGGCAATGACGCCGTCGCAACCATAATCCTCTGCCCGCTTGGCATGGCGCGCGTTGACTACTGTGGCTATTACTTTTCCACCATAGGCATGCGATTGTTTCACAATCCAATCGCCCTTGCCCAGAGAGAAATTAATCACCGGCACTTTTTCTTCCAAAAGAACCTTGGCGTTTTCAGACGCACCCGGAAATAAAAGCGTGGCGTTGGCTCCGAAAGGTTTATCCGTGAGGGTACGGATTTCTTTGATTGCCGCACGCGTCTGTTCGGCATTGAAAGGTCCTGTCGCTAAAATTCCCAATCCCCCCGCGTTGGAAACAGCCGCGACCATTTTCGGAACGCTAATCCAACTCATGCCTGATAAAATAATTGGATACTTTATTCCCAAAAGTTCTGTAATTTTAGTTTTCATAAATAATTTTTCTCCAGTTTTTATTTCTTGGTGTAGTCATAAACGCCGCGTCCGGACTTGCGCCCAAAATTACCGGCACGGACAAGTTTTCTTAACATAAGCGCGGGACGGTACTTTTCACCCAGCTCTTTGTATAAATCTTCCATGATATGCAGCAGCGTGTCAAGACCTACCAGATCGGCCAGCGCCAGCGGCCCGATGGGATGATTGCATCCCAGCATCATGCCCTTGTCGATATCTTCGGCGGAGGCCAAACCCTCATCCAGCACGTAGAAAGCTTCGTTAAGCATCAGGCATAGTATGCGGTTAACAACAAATGCCGGAGCTTCCTTCACCACAATAACTTCCTTACCGATTTTTTTCCCCCACGCTTTTGCCACTTCCAGTGTTTCGGCGGAAGTCTGATAGCAACAGATTATCTCCAGAAGTTTCATTACGGGAACAGGATTGAAGAAGTGCGTACCGATTACCTTGTCCGGACGTTTCGTCACGGAAGCCATTTCCGTGATGCTGAGTCCTGAAGTGTTCGTGAAAAACAGGCAGTGCGGGGGAACCACTCCTTCCAGCTCCTCATAGACCTTTTTCTTCACAGCCATAACTTCGATAACAACTTCGACAACAATATCCGCGCCGGTTGCCGCTTCCTTCATATCCAGAGTGGGTTTGATACGGCCAAGAACAGCTTCCATCTGTTCTTTGGTAATTTTGCCTTTTTCCGCATCGCGGCTGAGATTTTTCTTAATCGCGTTCATCCCGCCGTCAATAAAGCGCTGTTCAATATCCCGCATGGTTACTTCATATCCTGCCTGGGCGCAAACCTGAGCGATTCCGCTGCCCATCAGACCGGCTCCCAACACACAAACTTTCTTAATTTCCATTTTAACGTCCCCTTTTAATAAGTATTATTTTATTCGGATAAAATCAGCTTATCCAATTATTTATTAACAGCCACAATGGCAGAAACTAGCAAACTATTTGCGCTAAAGTCAAGATAAAACCCCTAAGCAGAAAAAACAACATAATTTTATTGAATAGGCGGCACTTATGTGACAAAATTAAAAAGATGTCATTCCGGGGAGTGTAAACGACGAGGCATCTTATGATCTTTACGAAAAGCTACTACGTTTATTTGCTTACCAACCGGAACAACAGGATAATATATGCGGGCGTAACTAATGGTCTGAATCGCCGTATTGATGAACATAAGAACAAGTTGATCCCCGGTTTCACTAAAAAGTATAATTTGGATGATTTGGTTTACTTTGAAGAAACAAACGATATTAATGCGGCAATATCGAGAGAAA
>JBEKUA010000015.1:0-9393 GCA_049515495.1 Smithella sp.
GAGTGATGTATTTGAACAGAAACACGTGGCTGTGGCGCCGCCGTTGGCTCCGCCTGAGCCAGTTCCACCTCCACCTCCACCTGTTCCAGTTTCAGTTGCTCCTAGACCGTTGCATCCTCCTATGCCTGCGCCTCCACCGCCTCCTCCTCCAATGAAGGAAGTTGCCAGGATTACTCTACATGTTGAATTTGATTTCGGAAAATCTATTATTAAAAACCGATATCATAACAACATAAAACAAGCAGCTGATTTCATGAAAGCAAATCCTGAAATTTACGCTGAAATAATTGGCCACACCGATAATATCGGCAAAGAAGGTTTCAATGTATTACTGTCCCAGTCCCGCGCCAATAATGTACGGAAATACATGATTGATAAATTTAGGATTAAAGCGTCTCATATCAACGCTATAGGTTATGGATCTCATCAACCAATCGCCAGCAATGCTACAGCAAAAGGACGGCAGAAGAACCGCAGGGTTGAAGCTGTCTTTGAAGTGGTTCTGATGAAGTAATTAAATAATATTTTTAGAATTTTCAAGACGAAAGCCCCATGAGCGCTGTAAGGTCATGGGGCTTTTTTAGGTGTTAAAAACATCTTGACAAAGTTCCGCATCTATATTTAAAATTAACCGTCAGGTTTAAATAACCGTTTAGTTAAATAATGGCCGGAAAAGAAGATTCCATGAGTCAAATATTGTCGGGGTTCTGATAAATGAAGGATATTCGTAAAGAAAAATCAAATAAAACCATTGAACGTATTCTCATCGCGGCGAGAACTATTTTTGCACAGAAGGGTTACAGTGGGGCGCACGTTGATGAAATTGCCCAGCGGGCCGGCGTGAACAAAGCGACTATCTATTATCAAATCGGCGATAAGGATACTTTATACGCTAATGTCATTCATCAGGTCTTGGGCAATACTGCCCAAGATATTGCCGGGGCTGTGGCCAAAGTTGATTCACCAGAAGAAAAACTTAAGGCTTATATAAACTGCATTGCAGCGAATGTGGATAAAAATCCCGAATTACCACCGATTATGATGCGGGAAGTTGCTTCCGGCGGTGCAACACTTCCACGCGTTGTTATAGAAGATATAGCTTCGGTACTGACTATTTTGGTTGGCATTCTCGATGGAGGAAGAAAAAAAGGAGTATTTATTGAAACGGTACCATTTCTTATTCATATGATGATTATAGGCACGATTATTTTTTATAAACAGGCACAGCCGATAAAAGACAGACAATTATGGCTGCCTGCCACGCTCAAGGCTGATGATAAAAAAATAAAGGCAATTCTTGGGGAAAAAGTGGCGACTCTGGTGCTGAAGGCGATAAAGCGATAACCAATATTATGGCAAAAACCCGATAGATAGCGGATAAAATACCGCGGATTAAATAGTAAAACGGAGGATAAGCGTTGAAAAAAAGAATAATTGCTATTATTTTTATAATTCTCTTTGTGACAGTCGGCTTGCTTGTGTATTTTGGGCAAAAAAGTAATCAGAAAAAAGAGCTCTATTATTCCGGAACTATCGACACAACACAGGCAAATTTATCTTTCCAGGTTCCCGGGCGTGTTGCGCAAGTCCTTGTTCAGGAAGGCCAACCTGTTACTAAAAATCAGATTGTTGCCGTGTTGGACCGTGAGGAATTTGAATCACGTTACGCGCAGGCCAAAGCGAAGCTGGAACAGGCGGAAAAAAGAAAAAATCAACTCGAAACAGATTTGGAAATTAACAGAAAAACTCTTCCTCAGGAAGTTATCAGAACCGGGGCAAATGTAAAAAGTGCTCAAGACACATTAAAGGATGCGGAAAAAAACTACAAGCGTTTCGAAGAGCTATTCGGAAAAGGTGTGGTCACGGAAAAAGAACGGGATACATTGAAACTAAATTATGATATTGCCCAATCGCAAGTAATCGAAAGTGAATCAGCCTTGAAACTGGCAGAGGGTAATTTAACAAAAATAGATGAAATTAAGCAAAATATCGAAGTCGCTGCCGCGCAAATTAACGAAGCGGCCGCGTCATTAAATCAAGCCGCTATCCAGTTGGATTATACACAATTAAAATCGCCCACAGTTGGCATATTAACCAATCGCAATGTTGAACCAGGCGAAACTGTAACAATCGGGAGAGAAGTCCTTACTATTTCCGAGCTTGCCCGCGTTGATCTGAAAATATTTGTTGATGAAACGGAAATCGGCAAAGTCTCGCCGGGCCAGAAAGTGGATGTAAAGGTAGATACTTTCCCCGGCAAAACCTATACAGGATATGTTTCTTTTGTTTCACCCGAAGGAGAATTTACACCAAAAATAATTCAGACAAAAAAAGAACGGGTAAAGCTTGTGTATCTGGTCAAAGTGTCAATTTTAAATCCAAAATTTGAACTCAAAGAGGGAATGCCGGCCGATGCCTGGTTGCGGCAATAGCGGGGGCAATGATGGTTGCATTTCCGGAAAATTCACAGCCCATGGTAGAAGTCAAAAACGTTACCATGCACTTTAATAACATTGAAGCGGTTAAAGACATTTCTCTGAATATTGCATCAGGAGATGTCTTGGGTTTGGTAGGTTCCGACGGCGCCGGCAAATCAACGCTCTTGCGTCTAATTGCCACCATGATAAAACCGGTGCAGGGAGAAATTTATATCAATGGCCTCAACGTTGTTTCCGAAAAACAGAAAATAAAAAACATTATTGGTTATATGCCTCAGCGGTTTGGCCTGTATCAGGATCTGACTGTCGAAGAGAACATGCAGTTCTTCATGGATATTTTCGACGTGCCGCGCAAAGAAAGAAAAACTCGCAGGGAGAAATATCTGGGATTTTCCAATCTTTTGCCCTTTACGGACCGGTTGGCCGGTAATCTTTCGGGAGGCATGAAGCAGAAGCTGGGGTTGGCCTGCGTGCTGGTGCATGAGCCGCAATTGCTGATTCTTGATGAGCCGACCAATGGCGTTGATCCGGTATCGCGTCACGAATTCTGGGAAATACTCGACAATATGCAAAAAGAAGGCATGACGATCATTGTATCTACGGCCTATCTTGATGAAGGTGAAAAATGCAATAATGTTGGGTTGATGCATAAATCCATACTTCTGGATATGGCGACTCCGGTTGTTATTCGCGGCAGTTTCAAGACTCTGGAAGAAGCAATCATTGAACGAATTAAGGAAGCGGACGGAGAACTGGCCAATGACACATTCCGCTTCTGATTCTATTTCCGTAACTGATCTGGAAAAAAAATTCGGCGCGTTTGTCGCTGTCAACAAAATCACATTCTCCGTGAAGAAAGGTGAGATTTTCGGTTTCCTGGGCGCGAACGGTTCCGGCAAGTCCACCACAATTCGCATGCTTTGCGGGATAATCACGCCGACATCCGGCGGCGGATTTGTTGCAGGGCACGACATTATGACTGAATCGGAAGAAATAAAACATTCCATCGGCTATATGTCGCAGAAATTCTCTCTCTATGAAGATTTAACACCTTTTGAAAATTTACGTTTTTATCTGGGAGTATACAATATTCCGCAATCACAATGGCCTCAGCGTATTGACTGGGTGCTGGACATGGCGCAGTTGCAGGACGTGCGCAATCGTAAAACCAGAGAATTGCCGCAGGGCTGGCGGCAGAGACTCGCGCTGGGCTGTTCGCTCTTACATAAACCCGAAATTCTTTTTCTTGATGAGCCTACTTCGGGAGTCGATCCTGTCACCAGGCAGCATTTCTGGAATTTCATTAAGCAACTTGCCACCGGCGGAATGACAATATTTGTTACTACGCATTACATGGATGAAGCGCGTTTCTGCGAAAGAATCGTTATGATTAATGAGGGGAATATTGTAGCTACGGGCAGCCCCGCGGAAATTATTGCCGAAGTTTGCCCGGGAGAACCAAAGGCCGATCTCAATGACGCTTTTATAAAATTGATGAAGAGGACTGATACTTGAAATTCATAAGACTCAAAGCCATTGTCCGAAAGGAATTTTATCATTTGATCCGGGACTACCGCAGCCTTTATCTGGCTTTTGCCATTCCACTGCTACTGATTATTCTTTTCGGATACGCGCTCAGCCTTGATGTGGATAATGTGGAAACGGTATTTGTTGATTACGACAGATCCGAATTAAGCCGTGATTTTATCCGTAAACTGGGAGCTTCTTCCTATTTTCATGTCGTCGGACTATTGCCTCAGACAAAGGATGCAATTGATTATCTCGATCACGATCGGGTAAAGCTTGTGATTGTAATTGGGCCCGATTTCATGAAAAACATCAGTGCCGACCGGGAAACCCAACTGCAAATTATTATCGACGGCAGCGACCCTACATACGGCAACATTCTCCGCGGTTATATTACCTCCTTTACCGAACAGTACAATCAAAAGTTATTGTTGGATTATCTCAACCGGAATGGCCAGGAGCAAATAAAGCCTCCTGTGGACGGTCGAGTCCGTATCTGGTTTAATGAAGATCTGGAAAGCCGTAATTTTATTATTCCGGGAATTATTGCCATCATCATCATGATTGTCGGCGCTCTTCTCACCTCTCTGATCATTGCCCGTGAATATGAAAACGGCACAATGGAAACCATCAAATCCATGCCTGTTAGAGCCGGAGAATTGCTTCTCGGCAAAGCTATTCCTTATTTTTTCATCGGGCTCACGAATGTGTTAATAGCGATTCTCCTGGGGCAACTACTTTTTGGCATAGTGATGAAAGGGAATTTCTGGCTGATGCTTGCATCCGCCTCTCTTTATTTATGCGTTGCTTTATCGTTGGGGCTTTGGATTTCAAATGTGACAAAATCGCAATTGATGGCCAACCAGATAGCCATTTTAACGACCTATCTGCCGTCGCTTCTTCTTTCCAACTTCGTTTTTCCGGTAATCAACATGCCGAAATTTTTGCAGATGCTGACATTGGTGGTTCCTGCGAGGTATTTTATTGATATTTTATCGGGAATTTATCTGCGCAATCTGGGGATTGCTTATTTATGGCCGAGTATGCTGGTTTTGTTTTTAATGTTCGTGCTGCTGACGTTCTTTAATTTCAGATTGTTGAAAAAGGAAGGTCTATGAGCTGGCTCAGAATCAGAGAACTGGTGCGCAAGGAATTTATTCAGTTATTCGGCGACAGGCGAAACCGGGTAATGATGCTTGTTTTCCCCTTTATTCAAATGTTTATTTTCGGGTACGTCGTAAATTATGATATCACTAATATTCGCGTGGCAGTTCTGGATTATTCCAAGACCTATGAGAGCCGTAAACTCGTCGATAGCTTTATCGGCGGCAACATATTCCATATTACAAATAACGCAGCCGATGAACATCAGATGGCCCAGCTTTTGCTGCAACAAAAAGTAGATATGGGCATTAAGATCGGTCAGGATTTCGCGTCGGTTATTAGAAAAGGACAAACCGCTCCTGTCCAGATTCTTGTTGACGGATCCATGAGCAACATGGCTTCCATAAGGGTGGCGTACACCGCGTCGGTTCTGGATAAGTTTAACAGCGAAGAGTTGCGTGAGATTTATGCCCGGACAATGAAATATGGCAAAATAGATGCACGCATTAGAACATGGTATAACCCCAATCTCAACAGCCAATACTTTTTTGTTCCCGGAATTGTAGCGGTTTTAATAATGGTTACGGCTTTTATTCTGACGTCCATTGCTATCATCAGAGAAAAAGAAGACGGTACGATGGAACAATTGATAGTTACGCCTCTGAAATCATATGAGTTAATTATCGGTAAAACCATCCCCTATATCATTATTTCTTTGGGACAGATGGTTGCGGTCACTGGCGTCGCCGTTTACTGGTTTGAGATACCTTTCAATGGGAGTTTTTTACTGCTTTTAGGGGCTACATGTTTGTTCTTACTCAGCACTTTGGGGATAGGACTCTTTATATCGACAATAGCCTCGACCAAGCAGCAGGCCATGATGACATCGTTCTTTTTCATTATGCCGTTTTTTATGCTCAGCGGTTTTGTTTTCCCCATTTCCAATATGCCTGAAGTTGTGCAATGGCTTACTTATCTTAATCCGCTCAGATATTTTCTGGTCGTCCTGCGGGATATTTTTCTCAAGGGAGTTGGACTTGATGTGCTGTGGCCCCAATTTCTGGCGCTGACTATATTGGGAATCGTCGTCTTTACCGGCGCAATCAGCCGCTTTAAAAAACGGCTGGATTAGTAAGAGAATATTTTGTAGTATTACTTAATTAGGATTCAGGGGAATTATTATTCATGCTCAAAGTAATCGCGGACCAAGCGGCTATAAAAAAATATGCCGGACAATTTAATAAAAAGTTCAAGCCCTTTATTGATGAAGAAATAAAGGTAAAGTTGGGGCATCAGGGCGCGGGTTTTCCCGCGAAAGTGTTATGGTCAAAACGTCTTGGCATCTGGAAATTTTCACGCGCCATAAAAGAAGTCAGATATTGGAATGCCTTTGGCGTCGGAAAGCCGGGGACGTCCGATGTGCTCTCCATTGCTTCTGAAATTAATTTCCCCTGGGTACAGATAGACAGAAAAACAGGCGGTGCTTTTGCCGAAGACGCGAGGGGCAATGTTTTTGTGATTCACCGGGGTAAAATAGGCGGAGGGAAAAAGGGAATCGGTAAATCGCTTTTTGAGCATAACTACCGCGGCGTCTGGTCGTTTATGGAGGACGGTGATTCCATCAGCCAGGTAGCAGTCATTGGCGACCTCAAATCCGAACGCTTTGCTCTGCAGGCGGCTCAATTTGTAAAAAAAATAGAAATGCTGAAATCGGCTGCTGCCGCTTCCACACAAACAGAAATAAATTTTTCCGAAATAACTTTTCGGGAAGACTTAATAGGAAGCACAACGCCTTCCGCTGAGGACGAAATTGTTTCCGCGTGTGACCGCGAACTGGTTATCAGCGAACTGGCCATTTGGCTTCAAAAACAAAAAGTAAAAATTGGCAACGATACGGAGAACGAACTTTTTACGGTTAATACTTCTGAAAATAGAATTTCTCATATTTTTGAAGTATTAACGGACACAAAAGAAAACAGTTTATTTGCCGCCGCGGGTAAATTGCTTTTGCAGACGTCCGATGCCGCACTAAGGCCTCATCCGGTTCTGGTTATGCCGGAAGACAAAATAAGCCATTATGCAGAGGAACTTCAAAGAAATAACATTTCCGTTATCGGTTTTCACTGGCAGGAAGAAAAAGCTGTTTTTTCAGGATTAGAAAAAATCAAGTTTCGTTGATACCCTTTCGAGTTGCTGCGGCTAACTTAACTTGGCTGGCATAGCCTGCCCTGGCGCAGGCCGGGGTCATCAGCTTCCCAAAACGTTTGTAAAATGCGCCTTATCGCCTTCTTCTGTATTTTATTATAATCTTCTTTGAAAGACGGGTATATTTAACTAAAGAATTATTTTCTATTGACAAATTGCTATTATAAAACTATTATACAACCAAATTGGATATTTAATAACATTATGATGACAATAAACTTTCGCGAAATAATAATTAGCTACATTATAATTAGCTTCTTCATAGGAGGCCGGGTCGCGGAATAGTATCAACTCTAAATAGACAAAATTTCAATCCGCTGCCAGGCAAACCCGGTAGCGGTTTTTTTTTGAAAGCGAGGAGAAAATGACAAAAAATAAAGTATTGGTTTACGATACAACTTTAAGAGACGGCACTCAGGGAGAGCAAACAAATTTTTCGGCGGAAGAAAAATTACGTATTGCCCAGCGTCTTGATGATGCTCATTTTGACTATATTGAAGGCGGCTGGCCCGGTTCCAATCCAAAAGATATTCGTTTTTTCGAAATGGCCAAAAACATTAAATTTAAAAATTCGCGCCTTACTGCCTTCGGCAGCACGCGCCATCCGCATACAAAACCCGAATCATGCCCCAATTTAAAGGCTTTGGTAAAAGCAGGTACTTCCGCCGGCGCTATTGTCGGAAAATCGTGGGATTTGCATGTAACCGAAATTCTTAAAACGGACCTCAACGAAAATCTTGCCATGATTGCCGATTCTATCGAATATTTGAAATCCATGGGCAAAGAGGTTCTTTTTGACGCCGAGCATTTTTTCGACGGATATAAAAACAATCCCCGTTACACAACAAAAGTCGTGAAAACGGCGCTTGCCGCCGGCGCGGATATGATTGTTCTTTGTGATACCAACGGCGGCTGTATGCCGCATGAGATCAGCGAAATAGTCAAAAATATTTCTTCCCATATTCCATTAAATATTATCGCGATCCACACGCATAATGACGGAGGTCTTGCTGTTGCCAATTCGATTGCCGCCGTGCGGGAAGGTGCGAAAATGATTCAAGGCACCATAAATGGCTATGGTGAAAGGTGCGGCAACGCCGACTTGATTTCCCTGATCGCCAATTTACAATTAAAACTTGGTAAAAATTGTCTGCCGTCGGAATCAATCCGGCAACTTACCAATCTCTCTCATTTCGTGAGTGATGTTGCTAACGTTCCGCCGCTTAATGCACGGCCCTTTGTGGGGCGCAGCGCTTTTGCGCACAAGGGCGGAGTGCATGTCAGCGCCGTGGTCAAAAACTCCGCAGCCTATGAGCATATACAACCGGAACTGGTAGGCAACCGCAGGCGCGTCCTTGTTTCCGATTTGTCGGGAAAAAGCAATGTCGAATATAAAGCCAAAGAATTGGGCATTGACCTCGGTAAAAATGACGCTATCAGTAAAAAGATAGTACGTGAAGTCAAGCTTATGGAGGATCGAGGCTTCCAGTTCGACGCTGCCGATGGTTCTCTTTCGCTGCTGATTAAAAAAACAATCGGAGAATTTATCGAACCATTCAATCTGGAAACTTTCAGCGTCATTACTTCGCGCACGGAAAACAACCCGTGCCTTTCTCAGGCAACAATCAAAATATCTGTCGCGGGCGAAGAAGAGTTGACAGCCGCCGAAGGAAACGGTCCGGTGAACGCTCTGGATCACGCTCTGCGCAAAGCGCTGACAAAATTTTATCCGCAAATCAAGGAAATGCGTCTGGTTGATTTTAAAGTGCGCACGCTGGAAGGTTCGGAAGGGACAGCCGCAGGCGTCAGAGTGCTTTTGGATTCGACGGATGGCGAAGAACTCTGGAGCACTATAGGTGTCTCGGAAAATATTATTGAGGCCAGCTGGCAGGCTCTTGTTGATAGTATTGAATATAAACTAAGCAAAGACAATCTGGCCGCAAAATAATAACAGGCATCCTCCTCCCGGAATCTGCCGCCTGTCAGTCGGCAGATTCCATGCGATTTGGTATAAAAATATTTATACTTTCTTTTCCTTCACGGAACCTTTCATTGCGAAAGTGTCTGTTTCTTGATATACAGATACTTTATCAATTTAAAAAATAACAGGAAGCTAAAA
>JBEKUA010000016.1:0-9384 GCA_049515495.1 Smithella sp.
TTCAGGTAACTTCTTACCGGACCGCATCTCTTTCATTTTTTGTTCGGCTATTTTCCGATCGTCAGGATGAAGAAGGTCAAGAGGGTTCGTACCAATTATTTTTTCAAGAGGAAGGCCGCGCATAACGCAGTAAGCATTATTAGCCATGACGATACCCGATTGAGCAATGATTATTATCCCATCGACGCTTTGTTCAAATAGCGATCTATAACCCTCTTCAGAGCGGAGAAGCGCCTCATCCGTCTTTTTACGGTATGTGATATCCACACATGTCCCTTCTAAATAAAGAGGATTACGCTGAGAGTCCCGTATCAAAACAACGTTCAACTGCACCCGGATCAGACTCCCATCCATGCGTTTGAACTGAAACTCCTGTCCCATGACCCGTCCGTCCCGCATAAGGATCTCGATTAAACGCTCGCGTTCACGGTGATCTACATAGATCTGAGAGCCGACATTCCCTAAGATGCCTTCATCAACGGTTTTTGCATTGTACCCGAGCATCTGCAGAAGGGCCGGATTGGCAAGAATGACCCGCCCGTCGACGGTGCTTCGGAAAATGCCTTCGATAGCGTTTTCGAACAGTGTCCGATATCGTTCTTCGCTTTCGGCAAGCGCTTCTTCCGCCTGTTTGCGTTTGGTGATGTCATTTGCGATTCCCATGAATCCTATCGGTTTGCCGGATGAATCTTTGCGCAGCGAAAGGGTGCCTTCAAGGTCTCTTATCTGCCCATCTTTTCTCTTGATATGCCAACTAAAGCCTTTGAGAGGTTTTCCGGTTTTAAAAATCTTTTTAAAAACTTGAATGCCTTTTCTTACGGTTTTTTTATCTGTATAGAGACTATGATTCATTCCCATCAATTCTTTTCCGGAATATCCGAAAATACGGCAAACTGAATCGTTAAAAAAAGTAAAGTTGCCGTCAAGGTCTAATTCATAATATCCATCGGCAACATTTTCCATAATGTTCCGGTATCTCTGGGCGTCTTCGGTATTGGGCATCCTGGCTGTATGCCCTCTTACAGCAGTTAAGCCTTTTGATCCGAATTTATTGTTACCCGTTTCTTTAATTTTTTTTGACAGTGAAGATTTCCGGGAGGGCGATGGTCTCTTGTTTACAGCTTCAACATGCTTTTTTTTTATGGATTTTGTTCCGGTTTTGCTTTTCATAGCGCAATTTTCCTTGAGGTCAGTTAAGACTAACTCCGATTCCCGCGGGAGCATGGCTAATAATGAATTGATCACTTAAATGGTTTAAACATTAAATCCATCAGCATGATAACAAGATGCGACGAAATGTTAAGGTAACTACTTTAATTTACTTATGTTTAAATTATAGAACTCAAAAATTATAAAGTCAATGTATTTATTGCCGGCAATGATGTTCAAGTCTGATTAAATAAGAAGCGGATTATTATGTTATTATCTTTTTTGACAAAGGGTACTATATTTAAGTTACTTCCGTCTGTCATAAAAGTTATTGCTCCGTCGCGGTCCGTACGGAAAACACGAACACCGGCCTCATTGTATCTTTGAAGAACCAATGGATGCGGATGATGAAATATATTTGATTTTCCCGCGCTGACTATCGCGTAACGGCAGCCGACCGCTTTAATAAATTCGGCGCTGCTGGAGTAGACGGAACCGTGATGAGGGACTACCAAAACATCGCTTTTAATATCGGCTTTGGATTGAATAAGCTGCATTTCAGTATCGGATGTAATATCGCCGGGTATGAGAAATTTTACCTTGCCGTAAGTTATTTTCAGAACCACGGAAGAATCATTGATTTCATCATAAGAAAGATTATTCAAATCTTTTACAGGATAATCCGGCGGCCATAAAACATTGACCCTAACACCATTAAATATTCTTTCCGGAGATTGATTGGAAACAGGATAGACATCGATGTTATTCCGCTTAATTGCATTTTCCCATTGAGGATACTCATCCAGATCAATCGGCAAATTCGATCTCCAGACCTGCCGGACGGAAAAATTATTCATAATGTAAATCAATCCCAGCAAATGATCGGGATGAGGGTGGCTTAGCGCGACCATATCAATGTCGCTGATTCTCCGGTGATAAAGAAAAGGAGCGAGGACCGATTTGCCGACATCAAAAGAGCCCTCGGGAAAACCGCCGCCGTCTATCATCATTGTTTTTCCGCCGGGAAACTGTATCAACGTGGAATTTCCCTGTCCTACATCAATAACTGTAACTTTCAAATCAGATGATAATTTGTCTTTGAACGTAAGATAAGTTATATCCGCGATGAAAAATAAAACCGTCATAATCAATAGATATTTTAAAATCTGTAAACGTTGCGGCGAAAATGCTTTAGGCGTTTCCCGGTTTTTGGCTGCATCAATGAATTGCATGGTAAGAAAGATGAATAAATAAAAGATGGCGATTTCCAACAGGTTCGGTGTCGTTACGTTAAAAGAAGACCGGGGGATCGCCGCTAATTTGTTGATTATATTCACTGATATTCCTACAAAGAATGAAGCCAATTTAATACAGTAACCGGCCATTACAGGCGAAAAGAAAGCGCAGAGGATAAAAAACATGCATATAGTCAGCGACAGCGTTCCCAAAAGCGGGACGGAAATCACGTTGGCAATAATTGTTATGGAAGAGACGCGGTTAGAATAATAAACGATCAAAGGCAGGGTGCCGATTGTTACCGCAATGCAAACAAGTGCGGATAAATATACATACCGGATAACACGTTGTGTCCATAAAGGAAGACCTGATGCCTTTTTAAAGTGAAGATCGCCCAACCGGGGCATAATATAAATAAGTGCCAAAACGGCAACGAAAGAAAGTTGAAAGGAACTGTCAAAAAGAGCTTCCGGTGAAATAAGCAGAATAATTAATGCCGCTATAGCCAGGATATTATAAATGTCTCTTTGTTTTCCATTAAGCAGGGCAACCAAAAAGACAAACGCCATGAGAGTCGACCGCAGCACTGGAATTCTCATTCCGGCGATCAAAGCACAAATCAATACCATCATGAATGCGGCAGCGGCCGCTAATTTGATTATATTAAATCTAAGCATCAGATATTCCGATGACTTTAAAACAAGAAAAACAAAGAAAAAAGCGGAAGCCGCAATTATTCCGATATGCAAACCGTTAATTGATAAAAGATGCGCGGTGCCCGTTTTATTAAAATTGTCCCGCACGTCAGCGGGAATTTTATTTTGATTGCCGATCGTCATAGCTTCAATGACTTCTCTTTGAGGTGAAGAAGCGTTATTGTAAATTATTTGTTTTAAGTAATTTCTGAAAGATTCCAGTTTCAGTCTCATGCCGCTTGCCGAATTATTTCTCAGAAGTATAATGTCCGCGCTGTTATTGATAAATCCGGAGGCATAAATGCCCCCAATGTTTAGAATGTGTTCGTAATTAAAGTTGCCCGGATTTTTAAAACTCTGAATTTTCCTCAGCGTTGAATGGAAACGGATAAAATCTCCGTACTGGAAATTTAAGTCAGATGGAATCACCAGACGGATATCGCCCGATACGGCAGTATTTGAATTGCCCTGCATTACACGCATGCAGCGTACAATTAAAACGTTATTATCAAGACGCGGAAGAGGACTTTCCATTACAATGCCTTCCATGGCAACTTTGCCTTTATCAATGAAGCGGGATATGTTTTGGTCATTTTCAGTAAAATAAATTTGCTTTTGAATATTAAATACACCCAGCAAAAAAGTTAAACTTAAAATTAAAAACAAACCGGTGATTAGCCATTTCTTTCTAATGGTTATAAGAAGCAAAAAAAGATTTAAAGCAACCGCCGTTAATAATGGATAATAGCAGGAATTAAGATAGCTGCCGGCAAAAATACCGCAAATTAATGCGATTAAAAGATAGATTAATGGTCTGCGCATATTATATTTTATTCCGAAGACGACATGATTCAAATTTATTAGCTAAAACCGCTAAAATATTATATTATGAATTAAACACTGTTTTGCGCAAAAAGGAAACCGGATAATTATAATGAATGAAGAAACCTTTACAAAAGAAAAAAATACACGTCGGTTATTCTTTTTAATCATATCCAGAGTTGTCATTACATCTTTCTTTCTCGGCATTACTGTTTTCATGGATGTCCGAAGACAGTCGTTTGCTATACTTCAAACAACGATCAACTTTTTTTATTTTATCGCCGCCGCAGTTTATTTGTTTTCGGTTATTTATATTTTACTTTTTAAGTTCGGGGAAAAAATAAAAAACAACTTATATATCCAGATAACCGCGGATATAAGTGTCACCACTATTCTCATCTTCATGTTTGGCAACACTCAGATAGATTACTCTCTCTTTTATACGCTGATAATAATTTATTCTGTAATATTTATCGGCAGGAAGGGGGGCTTAATTGTTGCTTCAGCTGCAAGCATTTTCTATGGTTTAATTCTCGATCTCGAATTTTACAAGTTAATACCTTCCGTATCCTTTATAAAATATGAATACGAGATTAATGCTGCCGATGCGCTAACCAATGTTATGGTGCATATTGTATCCTTTTATATTTTAGCTTTGCTGGTCAGTTTTGCAGTTGAGCAGGAAAAGAAGGCAATAGTTTTATTGAAAGAAAAAGAGTCGGCATTCAATCAGCTTGACCTGCTTTTCCGCAGTATCATTGAATCGGTAGACACGGGAGTTATGACCATAGATCTGAATGGCCGGATAAAAACTTTTAACCGGGCAGCGGAAGAAATTACCGGATTTAGATTCAATGTTATAAAAAATGACCTTTTGGAAAATATTATTCCCGAATTTATGCCGTTATTTGAAAAAAAGGATTTACCGGAATCCCTCAGGAATCGCATGGACGTTAAAATAAACGGGGGAATGGGAAATAATATTCATCTGGGCTGTTCCATATCTTCCCTGTCGTCCGTAAAAGACCGCAACGAAAAACAGATCGGCCATATTATTATCTTTCAGGATTTAACGGAAATAAAACAGATGGAAGAAAAACTGGAAAAAAGTAGAAAAATGGCTCTGATTGGCGAAATGGCTGCGGGTCTTGCCCATGAAATGAGAAATCCGCTGGCGGCAATAAGCGGTTCAATAGAGCTTTTGCTGAAAGGATTGGAATTTAAAGGAACCAACAGGCGTCTAATGGGAATAATCTTACGCGGCACAGATCAGTTAGAGAATCTTGTCCGTGATTTTCTTTCGCTGGCGCGCCCGGTTCCCGCGTCGCGGAAATTGGTTGATATAAATGAAGTTATTGAGGAAGTGCTTGAGCAGATTAAGGTATGTAAATCCTGGACAAATAAAATAGAAATCATAAAAGTTTTCTCGGAGAACGCAAAGGCTTATGCCAACAAGGAACAAGTCAGGCAAATTATAAATAATCTCGTGCTCAATGCCGTCCAAGCTATGGAGGAAGGCGGCGTTTTATCCTTTGAAACAAAATTGGATGAATTGGATGAAAACAAACTATACGCTAAAATTAAAGTTTCGGATACAGGATGCGGCATCAAAGAAACCGATTTGAATAAAATTTTCGAAACTTTTTTTACGAACAAAGAAAAGGGGATCGGTTTGGGACTGCCTATTGTCAATCATATTGTTGAAGGTTATAATGGAAAAATAAAAATAGAGAGTGTGAAAAATCAGGGCACAATTTGCTCCGTATGGCTACCGGTAGAAAGCAGAATACATTCAAGAACATAATACTCGCAAAATGAGGCATAGGTTAAAACATGGCAAAAATATTAGTTGTTGATGACGATCAAGGCATGAGGGAATTCATGGAGATAATGCTGCTCCAGGAAGGCTACGATGTAACCAGCATTGGAGAGCCCCTCAAAGCAGTAGATCTTTGCCGCAAGAGCAATTTTGACCTGATTATCACCGATCTGAAAATGCCTAAAATCAATGGCATTGAATTCCTTAAACTTATCAAAGACCAGAGTCCGGACGCCATCGTTATTCTTATTACGGCTTTTGCTTCAGGAGAAACGGCAATCAACGCGATGAAAGAAGGAGCTTATGACTATGTGGAGAAAGGACAAAGCATTGAGGAACTGAAAAAAGTTGTGCGTTCCGCATTGACGAAAAGAGGATTAATTGAAAATGAAATTCCTGAAGAAAAGTCAAAAATGGATACATCGGGGAAAAATGTGTTTTTCGGTATGATTGGAGCAAACCGGGAAATGCTTAAAATATTCGCAACAATAAAAAAAGTGTCGAATACGTTGTCGAATATTTTAATTTTAGGAGAAAGCGGAACCGGCAAAGAACTTGTCGCCCGCGCGATTCATGAAAACTCTTTACGTTCCAAAATGCCCTTTGTAGCCATTAACAGCGGCGGAATACCGGAAAATCTTCTGGAGAGTGAGCTTTTTGGATATATGAAAGGTTCTTTTACCGGAGCTTATGCCGACCGTCCCGGATTTTTTGAAATGGCGCGGGGCGGTACTATATTTCTCGATGAAATAGGAGAATTATCTCCGGTTCTGCAGGTTAAACTTCTGCGTGTCGTTCAGGAAAAAACTTTTCGGCGTATCGGCGGCGCGGAAGACATTAAAGTCGATGTGCGCATCATTTCCGCGACCAATCAGAATTTGCAGGAAAGAGTTAAAACAGGGGAATTTCGCGAAGACCTGTATTATCGTTTAAATGTTATTCCTATTTTTATACCTCCGTTGAGGCAGCGCAGAGAAGATATTCCGCTTCTTATCGAGAATTTCATCGCCAAATACGCGAAAATGTTCAATAAAGAAATCAGGAATATTTCATCTTACGCGATGGAACTGTTGATGAATTATGATTTTCCGGGAAATATTCGTGAGTTGGAAAACATTATTGAACGCAGTGTTGCTATGGAAAGCTCTAATATAATTTTGCCGGAAAGCTTAGCATTATACTCTAACACGGCTGATGGTGGGTCTAAATTTGATATTGAGGTTACCGAAAAAGGAATAAACTTAAATATGGAAATAGAAAAAATCGAAAAAAAAATGATTGAAAAAGCTTTACAAAGAGCAAAAGGGTCAAAAAAAAGAACCGCCGAGTTATTAAACATTACATTCGATTCGTTACGGTATCGCATGGAGAAACTTGGGATTGAATAGTGTTGCAAAAGGCATTTGTTTCTTTTTTACTTGACATTTCGGGCATATTTGCTCTATATCCCTCATTCAAGAGAAAATAACGAACATGATAAAAATTTACTTTTTAAGAATGGCAGGCTTTTTTTATTTTTTTACTTTTATTAACGACAAGGTCTGCCTGACAGAATCATGACCATTAAGAAAGGGTAATGAACCGCGGGCAGATAAATATCAGCCCGCGGTTTTTTTTTGCCATTATTATGGCAACGCTTTTTTGAAAATAAAAAAGAGGAAAAGGGGAGGAACATAAATATGAAGAACAGGATTTTGGTTACAGTCTTATCCGCTATTTTTCTGATCGCCGGTATTGGCAGTTTACAGGCCGGGACAATTAAAGTTGGAGCCGCAATCAACCTGACAGGTCCCGCGTCAACCTGGGGGCAATTTCATGAGAAAGGTCTGCGTGATTATTTTCGCTATGTTAACGAGGTTAACGGCGGAGTCCACGGTAACAAGATCGAAATGATAACTGTTGACACAGCCTACAAAGTTCCTGAAGCGCAGGCGGCGGTTAACAGATTTGTTCTACAGGATAAAGTAGATATGATTGCCACCTGGGGAGCAGGCGAGGGATTGGCGGCAAAGCCCATCATACAAAAATATAAAGTGCCGGCAATCAATTTTTCCACCAGTTGGGAAATTCTGGAACCACCTGTGGATTATATGTATTTACCTTTCGGCAGCTACAAGATGGACTGCCATGCCGTATTCGAGTATATAAAAGCCATTCACAAAGGGAAAGATGCTCCCAAAGTCGGTCTTCTGACCTACAATAACGCCTATGGACGTTCTATTCATAATCCTAGCAGGGAATACGCGCAGAAGCTGGGAATTAATCTGGTTGCCGTGGAAGAATTCCCGCCCAAAACGGTTGATCTCAATACAGAGCTTCTTCGTTTGCAGAAAGCCGGCGCGGAATATGTTTTTATGCAAATGCTTCCGTCCGCAATTATTACAGCTTTCAAAAGCGCCGATCGTATAAATTACAGCCCCGTTTTTCTGGGAACATGGACATCAACCGATCCCGATTTTTTCAAGATGGGAAAAGGGCTCATTCGCGACAGGCTCGTTATTCAGTTTCCGGGAGGATTGCCCTCTGATAAATCCAAAGGAATGGCTGTAATGCGGGACTTATGGAAACGTTATAAAACAGTGGATAAATTTGATGCTTACTACTGGGAAGGTGTCGTTATAGGCATGATTATGGAACGCGCCTTTATCCGTGCTTATGAAAAAAACAAAGTCATTAATCCGCAAACAATCAATGCCGCTCTGGAATCATTCAGGAATGAAGATTTCGGCGGTTTGGTGCCGGCAATAACTTATACAAAAAATGATCATGGAGCATCTTTTACCGCTCGCATGGTCAGGGTAAAAGAAGACGGAACTTATACACCGCTCACAAATTTTTATATTCCCGGCAAAGATAAAATAAAATTGCTCAAATAATAATTGCTTGTGAAACAGGCGTTGTCAGAGGCAATAAAATCTCCGGCAACGCCTGCATGCAAAGAGGTTTTAATGAAGGCTTTTCGCAACCGGCCGTCAATAATGACTAACCGGCGGGAAGAAGATAAAAAGGCAGAACTTTCGATCCAGTGTTTACGCTTGAGCTTTGGCGGAGTGATTGCCGTCAAGGATGTTGATCTTAAAGTTCATACCGGTGAATTGATGGCAATTATCGGCCCCAATGGAGCAGGCAAAACAAGCCTGCTTAATTGTATAACCGGTTTCTATCACGCCCAGCAAGGCAAAATAATATTCAACGATAAAGACATTACTACTTTGCATACTCACGAACTGGTCGGCGTGGGGATTGGCAGAACTTTTCAGAATATAGAACTTTTTCCGGGCATGACCGTGCTTGCCAATATGACGCTGGCGCGTCATATTCATTGCCACTACAGCGTTTTGCGCTCCTGCCTTTTTTCCGGTTCTGTCAGAAATGAAGAAATCCGTCACAGGCAGATCCTCGAAGAGATCATCGATTTTCTGGAAATGCAGTCCATCCGCAAAAAAACAGTAGGTTCTCTGCCCTATGGAATGATGAAGCGGGTGGAACTTGGACGTGCGCTTGCTCTGGAGCCAAAGCTTTTGGTTCTTGATGAACCTTTTGCCGGCATGAACATGGAAGAAAAGGAAGATATGGTTCGCTTTCTTCAGGAATTGAATCAAAGGTGGGGGCTTACAATGATTCTGGTTGAACATGACATGTCCATCGTGATGAGTATTTCCC
>JBEKUA010000017.1:0-9261 GCA_049515495.1 Smithella sp.
CCGCGTAAAGGGTGACCAAAACGCGGAACAGGACTCGGCTTATGATCTTCTCTTGCGCCTGTTTGTGCCGTTTCTAAAGGAAGTATTCGCCATGTTTTAGCGAATACTTCTCGGTAATGCAGGTTCTAATTATTATGCGATTTCCTTAAACGGAATGCGCACCTGGTCAACAGCCCTATGATTCCACGGTTTTGTTTAGAACAGTGGTTGCCTACAAATTCTTTCCTTTCTCCTTTGCCTCCTTATAAAGCGTCCACATACACAAACCGATTGCCAGAAGAAAGGAACAGATCATAAAGTTCGGTGTGGTGCCCAGGATTTCATCTACAAGGTAACCGACATAGAGGAACAGGAAAGAAGATAACACCATCGCAAATCCCCAGGCCGATAGCATCAATATGCCTCTAATCGTGTTGAACTGTTCACGATTTGCATCGGGTTTTTCTACAGGCATGGCGCGCTCTACCTTTATTTCAGTGGAAATATATCAAACATAAGCATCAGGGTGCTCTTGGGAAAAAATCGCTTATCAATATTTAATAGATGTTAATCTAATTGAATAAAATTAATGAATCTTTTTACCAGATCAATTCCGGAATCTGTAAAGAGGGCAACTAATATAATCATAAGAATGAATATTATGATTAATTCGCGGTTGCGCATTTTCTTATATTTTCTTTTTATAAAACAAAGAATAACGCCACCTGCGACTAATACAATTAGATGCGGCAAAAAGTTCATTTTGCTCTCCCTTTATTTTCAATAATAAATATATTTAACAGGAAATGTCTCTTGAAAATATTATATATGATGTTTGATTAAAGTTCATGCTATTTATTATAAAGATAATCACGGGTATGAAGATCAAATCAAGCTTCGGAAGCTGTTTGCAATAAGTTTCCGGATATCAAACCCTTTGCTTCGCGGAATTATTGCGCCGCAAACTTCAATTCGTTTCAAATTTAAAGTTCGAGTCTCATTAAAAGTTCCGCTTAGGTTCGCGCGTAGGATAATTTAACTAATGGATTTTGATGCACCGCGTTTGTATATCCGGATTTCATTAAAATTGGAGTTTCAGGAATAAAAAAGGCCGAATCAAAATTCGGCCTTTTTGGTTAATTTATAAAATTAAGTTTAATTATTTGTCGTCGTCATCATCATCGTCGAACGATTCCGAACCTTCCGAACCTTTTGGAATCTCCGCCTGTAATGAACGGGTAATTCCACGAACCAGGAGCAGCATAATAAAGAAGAGAATAATCATGGAAGCGATAAGAATAAAGATGACCGTCGCAGTCCATGCTTTTGATTCCTTTTCAATATTCTTAGATAACTTCGTTGCTTCCGCGTTAAATTTATCAACTTCCAGTCCCAGTCCTATCCAGCCAAAACCGCCAGGTTGGGGAAGATTTGACGCATAAAACTTGATCGGAGCATAAGCAACGAACTTGGTGACCCCATTATATTTGTACATTAAAATCCCTTCTTTACCTTGTGAAGCCTCTTTCGTGATTTTAACTATATTGGGATCCATAAAACCCAACTGGAACATGTTCAAGGCTTCCATGCCTTTCTTTGACATTTCTGCCGCATTCTCAGCCGTAAGAGTTGGAGCAATTTTTCCATCAGAATTGAGCCCAACAATATGTGAATCTGTAGGATGGCAAATGATAAAACCGCGATGGTCGACCATATAAGCGTAATTACCGGTAGAAGTATCTGCTTCAAATACCTTTTCCGCTTGTGTAGGAATAAGGTGATCGGTAAACTCGGCCAAATGACGATAATCCAGGGACAGTACAATTATACCGGCGAAGCCATTTTGATTGAATACAGGCGTTGCAAAACGGACGACTCCGGAAAACCTTTGTCCCTTACCGAACGCTGCCTTGTCGACATATAACCCTGTTACAGGGGAGACATAAATTTCGCCCTTGTTAAGATTTTTTGTCTTGGCAAAATAATCTTCAGTCTTATATGTTGTGTTGGCAGGATTGCTGACATTAACCAGTTTTTTTGCCGCCTGTCCGTCAACAATTTTAATTTGTTCATTACCGTTTTTGTCAATCAGAGTCATTTCTTTGTACAGCGGGATCAATACCTGCTGTATTTTACCGTTACTTTTGATCCATACCGGTTTTTTATTTTCAGAAACAAACTGTTTATATACACCCTCTGATGCAGGAATGATTGTTGCGACTTGCAAATCTTTATTGCATTCTCTTAAGAAACTGGCAACTTCGTTTGCTGTATTGACGGCTCTTGCTCTTATATCTTCCTGAACTCTGTTATCGAGAACCTTAATTGTTTTCTCGTTTATAGTAACCCCCAGCTTAAACATGCCGTTGGCAATTAAGAAAGCCATTAATGATAAGGGGATTACGATAAGCAGGAAGAACACGCCTCCTATATTTAAAGACCGCTTATCTTTTTTAGTTTTTGACATTACTAGTTCCCCCTAACCTTTGTTATTTTGTAGTTAATTTGTTTTATATTAACCCAAAAAATAACGCATGTAAGGGTTAGCATAGAGAAGAACCAGAGAAACGACCAACGCGTAAATCGCGATGGATTCAGCCATGGCCATACCAACCAGCATGGTCATCATGATTTTGCCCTGTACTCCGGGATTTCTTCCAACTGCCTGACAGGCACCACTTGCTGCGTTACCAATACCTGCGCCAGCGCCGATAGCGCCGAGGCCGATGGCCAGACCGGCACCGATCATTGCGGCCATAGCAAAGTATACTTTAATGTAAGATTCGCCTGCCGGAATGGCTTCTGCGGCAAAAACGAGCGGACTCGCTATGAGCAGAACTGCTACAGATGTAAACGCGGTTAGAATTTTTTTACCAAATTTGTGTGACATTGTTTATCTCCTTTCGTAATAAATTGTTTATTATTACTTCCTGTTACCATAACATATGTCGAGAGCCATGGGAAAGAGAAATAATTTAACTTATTCTGTTTAAACTTACTGCATGACTTATGCCATAGCTTAAGCGCCGGGGGAAAATACTTCACTATTAAATAACGTGACTGTTGAAAAAATATCAATCTAATCTGTTGAGATTGTTTCATTTCACAAAAAATAAAAAAAATTATATAAAAAAATATCAGCAGTATTTTTTACAAACACAATAGCATCACAATTTGCGGCCGCATTTAATGTTTTGTTAAACGTATCTTTATAAAACATTAAAATCAATTTATGGAAGACGGCTTTTTACGTAAGAGCACTTGTCTGTTCTCTTTCCTTTTATATGTCCGCGATAATGCTCTTGAGCTGGCACGGAAAACACTTTTTTATATTTTTATTGAAATTTTCCGCTAAGGCCGTTAATATCGTGAAAATAAAATAAGAAACTTTCATTAAAGGATTATTATGCAGGAGATTTTAACAGCAGTCACATACCTTATTGTATGGTTTTTTTGTTCTTATATTCTAAAAATCGAAAGTGGTTTGGCAAAACTTCTTATTTCACTGACAGCGGCAATTCTTGTTTATGTTTTAATAGGTATTAAGCGTTCCCGTAAAGATAATAAAAAGGATAAAGAATAATAGGTGACTTTATTCAATAAAATTAAAATCCTTCTCCATAAGGCTGTGAGAATCCGCATCTGGTTTGCCAGCATCACGGTTATCATCCTGTTTCTGCTTTTAGCGCTGACAGTGAACAGCGCCCGCGAAAAGGATATTGTGAATATCTTCAGCCGGCAGCAGCTTGTCAATGTTCAAAACACCGCAAAAAGAATGACAGATGTTTTTTCGCAGGTGGGGAAAAACATTGCTTTATTTTCTCATTTTGATCCGCAGTTAAAAATGTCGCCCGCAGAAATGGACAGTTATTATAAACTACTGTCTTCCGGATGGGAAAACACTTTTGATATGATTGTCTATTTTGACGCAACAGGCAAGATAAAGAGCTTTTACCCGCGCAATACACGGCCTGCAATAAATTTATCAGATCACTTCAATATTATCCGGAAGAACCAAAAACAATACTTGGGTCTGGCTTTTCCGGAACCATCAGGCGTAATCAGTATAAAACAAAAAACGGACAGGTATCTGGTTGTTGGCTACCCTGTTTTGCGGCAAGACGGTAAATTTACCGGAGCGTGGTTAGTTTCATTTTCTCTTTCGGCGGTCGTGGATAAATACAATAAACAAACAATCAATAATGAGTTGGGTGAACTCTGGCTAATCGATGAAAAACAGCAGGTAATTATTAATCGCGATTCAGAATTTAACGGGAGAAAAATAAAAGATATTTTGAAAAACAGCAGTGAAGCAAGAATGGATTTTTCGTCGGATAAAGGCGGCTACTTTGAATCGATGGTTCTCCTGAATAATAAAAAACATCAACACAGTATTATTGCTTATTATCCATTGTTAAATGGAGATAAAAAATGGACTCTTCTGGTTGTTGCTCCTTACAGTCAGGTCATTTCACCTCTTCGCAAAACTTTTTTCTACACGCTTTTCAGTTCATTATTACTCATTATTGTAGTTATAATTGCCAGTATGTCTTTTGCCTATAAAGAGGGTAAAAGTCTGCGCATCACGGAAGAGAAGAAGAGATTAAATGAGCGGAAGGATTGGCAGGAAAAACTGCTGCGGGAAAAGAAAACTATAGAAGGTATTATTGAAGGTTTGCCCATTCCCAGCTTTGTCATCAATAATGAACATAAAGTCATATTATGGAATAGGGCCTGCACTGAGCTTACAGGTTATTCCGCCCAGGACATGCTTGGCACCAGTAATCACTACAAACCTTTTTATTCGGTCAAAAGGCCGATTGTCGCGGATTTAATCATTGATCACGAGACGGAAGCTTTGAGTAAATATTATGGCAACAAGAAGGTAAGAAAAGCTGAAAAGTTGTTAGGCGCCCATGAAGTAACTGATTATTTTGAGAATCTTGGCGGCCGCAGCCGTGTTTTATATTTTCTGGCGGCTCCTATCTATGATGAAAAAGGTGAAATTATTGCGGCAATTGAAACACTGCAGGATATTTCACGTGAAAGGGAAATGACGAAAAGTTTAAGCGAATACGCCGAGACGTTGCAAAATGAATTGATTGAGAATATTGAATTGCGACGGCAGATTGAAGACCTGTACAACTATTTGCAATCGATAGTAAATAGTTTGCCGGATAAGATTTATGAAATAGATGAAAAAGGCATTATTAATTTCATGAGCCGCGGTTTAAAGAATAGAGAAGAACCGTATTCCAGTGAATTTAAAAACAAACATTTTTTAGAATTTGTGGCCTCCGGATATGAAGAGTTCGTATTGTCTAAGTGGGAAGAAGCGAAAAAAGGTATCTATAAGCCTTATGAGATTGAAGCAAAGAATAAGGAAGGACGTAAACATAATCTTTTGATTACCACCTCTCCCGTTATAGGAACCAATCATTATCTTCTGGTTCAACGTGATATTACCGAATTTAAAAATCTGGAGAAGAAACTTTACGACAGCCAGAAACTGGCCGCCCTCGGACAGTTGTCGGCAGGGATAGCTCATGAAATACGCAATCCTCTTTCTTCAATCAAAATGAGTTTGCAAATATTGGCAAAACGCATGAATCCTGAAGGAAACGATTTAAAGAGATTTAAGATTGCGGAAAGAGAAGTGGACCATCTGGAGATGTTGGTCAATAATATTTTAGCTTTTGCCAAACCGGTGGAACCAAAGAAAAGCCCTGTGGATTTATCCAAAGTTCTGGAGCAGGCTATTGATATGGCGGAAAAAGGAATAGCCGATAAAAAAATTGAAATACAAACTGAATTCAACGAGGTTCTTCCCGTGACAGTTGATGCGGCGATGATGGCCGACGCTTTTTTAAATGTTATCCGCAACGCGCTGGAAGCAGAGGCGGAACATGGCAAAATCATAGTTTCGCTGCGCTATTTTGATGAAGCCCGTCAGTCAGTGGCTGTGGAGATTAAAGATAATGGCGGCGGCATTGATGAAGAAGATATGCCGCATATATTTAATCCTTTCTTCACGCGTAAAAATTATGGTACCGGTTTAGGACTTTCTCTGGTAAAGAAAATAGTTGATATTCACCAGGGGACGATTGATATTTCCAGTAAGAAAAACGAGGGAACAACGGTGCTTATTGTCTTGCCGCTGGGAACAGACATCACCCGTTCAACCATTACAAACGAATAAGGTAATAAATGATGCCGAGTATTCTTGTTATTGATGATGATGCTTCGATTGCGGAAACGCTGGATCTGTATTTAACTGAAGAAGGGTACAAAGTTCGCACCGCGCTGACCGGCACGGAAGGTTTGAATAAGTATGTGCAGGCGCCATCGGATGTTGTCATCCTGGATATTCGTTTGCCTGATATTGACGGATTCACTGTCCTTGAAGATCTCAAAGAAGAAAATGAAAATGTTAAAGTCATCATGATAACCGCTTTTCATGATATGGAAACAACCATAAACGCGATGAAGAGCGGCGCTTTTGATTATATTCATAAACCGGTCAATGTTGATGAACTGGATATGGCAATTAAGAAAGCCCTGAAATCTCTTGAAATGGAAAAAAAGATTGATGGACTTTTAATGGAGCCGTCAAGGACTTTCCGGGTGGGAGATATCATAGGCACCGGTAATGAAATGCGGGAAATTTTTAAAACGATCGGTACTGTTTCCCAGAGCCACACCACCGTGCTGATTCAGGGCGAGAGCGGTACAGGCAAAGAATTGATTGCCAAAGTCATTCATCATAATACGTCGCCCAATGAACCCTTTATCGCCGTCAACTGTTCCGCTATTGTCGAGACCCTTCTGGAATCGGAATTGTTCGGACATGAGAAGGGTTCTTTTACCGGCGCTATTGCCCGCAAGCTCGGCAAATTTGAACTGGCGCGCTTCGGCACGGTATTTCTGGATGAAATCAGCGAAATGTCGATTAACCTGCAGGCCAAGCTTCTGCGCGTTTTGCAGGAAATGGAATTCGAACGGGTTGGGGGCAAGGACAGGGTAAAAGTGAACGCGCGCATCATGACCGCGACTAATAAAGATTTAAAGACACTGGTTAAGGAAGGAAAATTCCGCGATGATTTATATTATCGCCTGAATATCGTATCTATTAATTTGCCGCCGCTTCGCGCCCGCCGCCAGGACATTCCACAATTGATAGACTATTTGCTTGCCAAAATTAATCTGGATTTGCATAAGAAGGTTATCGGAGTTTCCGGCGAGATGATGGAAATATTCATGAATTATAACTGGCCGGGCAATGTACGGGAACTGGAAAATCTGCTTGTGCGTGCCTGTGTTGTGGCCAAAGGCCAGGTGCTGGGAGTCGGAGATTTTCCGGAACTGGGCAAAGAAGATGCTCCTAAATTGCCGGGCGATGTATCCGCGGATTTATTTAAGTCGCCGGAAGCGGGTAAATTTCTGACCCTGGATGAAGTGGAAGAACGCTACATCAGAAAAGTCATTAAAGAGACGGATAAAAACAAAGGGGAAATCTGCGAGGTGCTTGGAATTTCCAGGCCGACGTTTGAACGCAAATTGGAAAAATACGGAATCACTTTTGAGCGCGAGTAGCTGGGTCTGTTGAAAAGTACTAATCTGCGTTGTTGCGCTGCGAACCCCGTCGCTCAACGTATGAAACTATACGCCTCGCGGCAGGGTTCTTGCGCGCCTAGCATCTCAGCACTTTTGAACAGCCCCTAAAATTGGTATGATGTCCCCGGATTTTCCAATTGAAATGGTATAAAAATGGCAAATTGGATTTTTTGAACAGCCCCTAGAATTTGTCATTCCCGCGTAGGCGGGAATCCAGTAATAGTAAAAGCACAAAGACAGTTGAGGGAGTGAAAACTAATATTTCAAGACCTGACCCTATTTTTACTGATTTAATAAAAAATATAATTAAAGTTCAATATCCTGCACAATAGGAGGGTACCGTGAAAAAGATAAAACTGATAGTATTATTAATAGGTTTATTTTTCGTTCCGCTCGTTGCGAAGGCGCAGAGTATTTCAGATTATTTAATTGTTAATGATATTGGTACATTTAAAATGGCGCAGCCGGAAAAATCTTTTATAACTAGACCACCTATCGGTGGTCCTACTATCAGTGATGGCTCCGGTATTCTGTCGGGCAGTGGCCATTTTCCCGATCACCCTGATAAGTCATACAAAGTATTATATATTGATAGTACTGGTGTTAAACCAGGGACTGAGGTTGAAGTTACCCAGCACACGGGCGGCGATTCGGATGGAAGGCTGCGGCATGAGATTGAAAATAGTTACAGATCTATGAAAAATGAAAAAATGGGCTTGCCCTATGGTGCCAGCGTAACTATTCGAGAAATCAATGGCAGCAAAATTATATATGGGGGATTAGGTGGCGGACAATACACATGGCTTAGTAATAACGTTGTGGTTGAAATTGAATACACTGACCTGCAAAGATCAAAACCAGAACCAATTGAAGTAGTACAAGCGTATCTTGTCAAATTTCCGTCAACAATAACAACCACCAGTGCTGAATTTAAAAGCAATGCCTATAATGTTCAATGGATCATGGATGAAATGGATCGCCGCTTATGGCTTTGCGGCAAGTGGATTTTGCAACCGCCGACTGGCCAAATGACACAACAAAACATTTTGGGCGAACTTTCCAACAATATGCAAGTTTTTCTGAATTACCGTGAGAAGTATTTTGCGGACATTACAGCGTCGAACGAAACAGAAATTTTGTATGGATTTCAGAAGAATAACGACATTGCGTCCATGCAGAAAAAACTTACGGAATACAATACCTGGTGGAATGCGAATAAGTCGAAGGCGATAACGTTACCATAATTTGTAGGGGCTGATCCCCGATCAGCCCGAATACTGGATTCCGGTTTTCACCGGATTAACGAAAATGGTGTCAGAAAATAACAGGGTCAGGTCTTGAAATATAAGTTTTTAAGACAATGAAGGATAAAAGGGCTGTTCAAAAATGTTCAGATGCAAGGCGCGCAAAAACCGAACCGCGAGGCGTATAAAGATATACGTTGAGCGGCGCGGTTTGCAGCGCAACACAGCAGATGGACGGTTTTCAACAGCCCCTGAAAGTTGAATTATGAAAATTATTAGTGCGGAATTTATAAAAAGCGCGGTCTGGCCGCCTCAATATCCTCCGGCGACGCTTCCGGAAATAGCTTTTGTAGGGCGTTCCAACGTCGGCAAATCGTCATTGATCAACACGCTTGTCGGGCGCAAGAATCTGGCCAAAACCAGC
>JBEKUA010000018.1:0-9110 GCA_049515495.1 Smithella sp.
AACGCAAAAACAAATAAATATTTTCCATTCCAAGATATTCGGCTGGTATGATAATGAATACGGAAGCTATACAAACAGAATTGGAGACCTGACGGTCTACATTCATAAGAATCTTTTGTAAAAAACTTTTTTACCGATTGCCGGTAAATATTGTTGTTTATCCCCACAGACGCTCATGACCAACATCATGGGTGTCCGTGGTCATTTATTCAGTCTCGCTTTCATGTTGCCCTGCATAGACAGTGCCGCTCCAACCGTCTATGCTTATGAAATCTCCCGCTTTAATAGTATAGTTTTCTATTTTTGCGTATTCATCAACCTCATAAACCTTGAGTTTATTAAAACCAACAACTCCGACTTTGTTGAGTTGCGGAATTGTGACGGCGGCATGCGAAGTGCTTCCGCCTTTGGCTGTGAGAAGCCCTTCAACTTGCAGAAGAACTCCAACATCATCAGGAACCGTATCTGGACGCACCAAAATGAGCGGCGTTTGTGGTTCAATGCTGCGGAAACGTTTAATGTCCGATTCCGAATAAACCACTCTGCCGCAAAGAGCGCCGCCGCTAACTCCGATACCTGCTCCAAGAACGGATGATTGCAATATCGCTGTGTCTTTAAAACGTCTCCATCTTTGTGTCTTTATCTGATTCATATCACGCGTTTGCAGAATATACAATTTATCCCGGGTTGGTCCTTCAAAGGTAAACTCAATTTCCTGATGATTGAAACCTTTTTCGTAAATAAGTATTTCGGAAATCCTTAACAGCTCAGCATAAATCTCAGGAAATTTTGCTTCCAGAGATATTTCCTGATATCGGCATTCCACCATACGCTGCTTTTCCGAAATAGGATATGTCTCCACCAGACCTGACACAATATCGTCTCCCTGAACTCCAAATATAAAATCTCCGTAGAGGGTCACATCAGAAGATGAGCTTTTGGGTTCACGGGTAAAGATAACCCCCGAACCAGAGTCTTCGTTGAGATTCCCAAAGACCATCGTCTGCACAATTACGGCTGTTCCCCATTTATCGGAAAGATGCATCTGACGGCGATAAATTTCCGCCTGTTCCGAATACCATGAATCAAAAACCTGCAAAATGGCGTGCCGCAATTGATCCAGAGGCTTATCCTTGAACTCAATGCCGTTGTCCGTTATTCCTTTTTTATAGGAGAGGGCTATTTGTTTCATTTGATCGGGCAGGAGTTTTATCTTTCTTTCCACGTCATATTTCTGCTTGAATTCGTCGATTATAGCATCGAAAAAGTTTCGATTCAATCCCTGGAACATACCCCACGTTTGTAAAAACCTTCGATACGAATCCCATGCCGCCCACTTGAACTTTTCCTTCTCGCCCAGATTTTCCGCTATGGATTCGTTGATGCCAACATTCAAAAACGATTTCATCATACCCGGAAGGGAAACCGTGGCGCCGCTTCTGACTGACAGCAGTAATGGATTACGGCGATCACCAAATTTACGGCCGGTTATCTTCTCCAGTTTTCTTATTTCTTTGTTTACACGGACAGCAAGGTCATTAAAGATATATTTATAACCATACACCGCTTCATATCCTCTGAATACTTCCGTGGTTATGATAAATCCCGGAGGCACATTAAAACCAAAAGATACCAGTTCTTTGAGAAAATATCCCTTGTTCCCGAGTAATATTTGATTATCCAGTTTTTTGTTCTTTTTGTAAAAGGATGAAACTGTCAACTCAGGGTTATAAGCCATGACAACTTTCAGAATTTGTTTGTTGTCCTTAAATTTTTCAGATTCAGCGTTCAGAGTTTTAATAACCGCGTTGACAAAATTATCCAACACCTGAATACCGAAAGCCGAAGATATTAATCCTCTGATAAAATTTTCCGAGTGCTGATAGATTGATTCTTCATTTTTTTTATGCCCGAATTCTGTATCAGATTCAATATTTTGCTGATTAAGCTGCCCGATAATAACGGACATATTTAAACTGTGGAGGTCAATATAATAATTGCGAATAATGTCCTGAATATCCTTGGAAATAAAACGGAAAATATCTACATACTGGTCTATGGAAAACTGCTTGATGGGCAGGGCGTTTGTCACGTATTTGACTTTAGTGGCCAGGCCTTCCGTGGCAATGCCTTCAATTTCCAGCGCGTTGATATAAAGCCATAGATATGTGTGAATCTTGGAGAGAGTATGTTTGGTAATAAATTTGAGATTAAGCGATTGACCCAATTCTTCAAAAAGCATGGTCGCCAGAGTTTCCAGTCTCAGAGATAAGCCGACGGCCTCGAATTTCTTCTCGTAGTAGGTTCCGTACATCGAAGGAATGCCTGCCGCGATATGCCTCTTGTAATATATGTTTTCATAAAACTGCGTTTTCTTGGGAGAAATAATTTTTTCTTTTAATATGGATAAAAATTTTAAGATAATAGTAATGCTGCGATAATAATTCTTAACGCTCAGAGCGCGTTTCAACGATAAAATATCGGATTTGGGAAAGGCATTGATTGATTCCAGATCTTTCAACAAATCAATAAACTGCGGATAATATTTCTTATAGATCAACTGGTAAATGCGGATCATGATTTTGATTCGCTCTTGATCTCTTTCATTAATGCCCTTTATATGATGCAGTTCTCTGCAAACTCTGTCTTTGTCCCAATCGAGAAATTTCAGGGTGTTATTATGAACCTTCGAAAAGAAATGTTTAAACGCTTTGTGCATTCCGTCGAAATATTCCCCGGAATTCACAATTTGCCCATACACTTCATCGGGAAGATGCGCGCGGAGGAAATCCTTATTCCCAGAACTCCAGTATTGAAAAATATCTTCAATAAATTTAAAGAGCAGACTATTGCTCTCGACATGCGATTGCTTCCGGAAAAAGTATACCAGTTTATCGTTACGGGAGGAAAGCTCATCAACCTTGGTGGAAATATCCCTCAATTCTCCTTCAGCGCCTATTTCGCTGAAGTAGACAGGAAAAATTCTTAGAAGCTGTTTTATCAGACTGTATGCCGGCGCGATATCGGCATTGAGCAGCTCGGAAATATTTTTCTGAATGAGGTCTGTATCACGAATAAAAATCCCTCCGATTTTTAAATTGATTATTAATGCCGAAATCAATCTTTTTGTCCATCTGGGCTTCATCCCGATGATCTCGAGCCATGAACGTATGTTGATAATATGAGCCGGATTAACCTTTACCTGCCATTCTTCGGTTGAGCCTTTAATCTCAGGATATTGAAAACCATAAGCAATCAGTTCATCAATAAAGGCATCCGCGAGGGGGTGGCAATTTTGCGCAAAAACTTCTTTAGCCGTCGTGTTGATGCAATCAAAAATCGCGACGCTGAATTCACGTTGAGATCTATTCTTTTTAAAAAAACTGAATATCTTGCGCACAAAGTCATTAAGATTTTCTTTTTTTTCCTCTTTAAAAACCATATTCAGAGAATGATTGATTTCCCGCAGGGCGCTTGAGTGAATATCGGCAAGGCTGGAAATATCCATTATATTAAACAGGAAGCGTAACGCCACCAGATGCTGGCGGCCCTTATGCGCCTGAGATTTCTCCAGTTGATCAGCGGCCAACAAATATCCGTTTACTATCTGAAAATAATCCGGCATATCCAGGTAATATTTTATATTATCTCCGCTTTTTTTCTGAGTATCCGGGCGAAGAGTTTCCAGTTCTGCGATTAGCGTTTGGAGATATTCGTGGCTCAGGGGCTGGATTAATTGCCTATACGCGTTAACTGATTCCTGAGTTTCTCCATTTCCTATAACAAACCAACCGGAGGGATCCGGTTGGGTAAGCCAGAATTGATATGTAATTTTAAAAATTTTGTAGACCAGGTCATCAAATAAGGGCGCTTGAATGTCTATATTGTTCTCTGTAATGTTCTTGATGATTCTTTTGAGGTAAGATGAGCACTTCTTAAAGACAATCGCATCCTCATCAACAACATTCATAAGTGATTTTATGATTTCCGGGAATAGAGATAAGTTTCTCGGAAGAAATTCGCTGCTCTGAGTATATATGGTATCAATATAATCGAACAAATAATGTATCGCGCTGTCTTTAACGTCGTTACTTGACGAAGATTTGATAACGTCGAAATAAATACGCAACATCATGGAGAGGGCGGAAAGTCCGTCTTGATGCTTATTGTAAACATAGAAGTCCCCGATGGAAACGGATTTAAGTTCTTTTAGAACATATTCCCAGTTAACGAAAGGATGATTTAACTCCGTCAGAAGTTCACGGGTCTTTTTCCGCAGTCCGTAATGATTTTCCACAACCTTGAGCAGCGGAGAATATTGTTCCGGAATTTCTATGGTTGCGGCTGTCCTTTCCAAATTCACTTTAAGGGCGGACGAACTCATCTCCTCACTTTTTTTAGCTGGATTTTTTTTATCTGTCATATTGGAAAACCTTTTGAAAAAGATTAATCAGAATTCGTGTAATTTTTCAAGTTAAGAACTTACAGGCTTGGAATAACAAGGTTTCTTATGTATGATTTTTCACTCGTGTTCACACAAAATGGGCATTCCCGGGGGGATAAGCTAAAAAAATAGAGCTCCGCGCGAAGCGAGGCTCCATTTTGGTCAAAGATTTAGCGTGCAGCAACTTAATTATTTCTTTTTTGCCGGTTTTTTTACAGCTTTCTTTACAGGTTTTTTTGCAACCTTTTTTACAGTTTTCTTTTTTGCCACCGGATCTTTTTTCGGCGCCGCTTTTACTTTTTTTACTACCGCCTTTTTTTTCGGCGCAGCCGCAGCACTTATTTTCTTTACTTTTGCCGGACCAATATTTACCATCGGCTCTTCACAGCAAATAAGGTCAATCGTAGCGCAACCACATTCTTCATCTACAATTACAGCAAGTCCACATACTTCACAACTCAGAACATCTCCAGCCTTTGCTCTCGACATTTCTCTCCTCCTCGTTGTGAGGGGTTTAATATTCACCCTCCGGTATTTTCCTCATTCTAACCAAAAAAAAATAAATTTCAAGTTAAATTGCTGATTTTTTTAAAACATAGACGGCTTGACTTTCATTGATGATTTGATAGTATCCTCGAATATGCCATTAAAGAAGGAACAAAAATATCGCAGCTGGGTCGAAGTTGATCTTGATAATTTTATAGGCAATCTGAAAGAAATAAAAAGACTTATCGGGCCAAAAGTTGATTTCATGCCGGCTGTGAAAGCGGACGCTTACGGACATGGTGCCATAGAAATATCGCATGCCGCGTTGAAAAATGGAGCGCGGATGCTGGGAGTGGCCAATGCCGATGAAGGCGTTCAACTTAGAATAAGCGGCATTGAAGCGCCCATTGTTATATTAGGGCCGTCAACCGCCGCGGAAATCGAACAAATAATCAAATATAACCTCACTCCGTCGGTTTCAGACGCGGCTTTCGCGAAAAAACTCAATAATGCGCTCGCTAAATCGGGTCATAAATTATCTGTGCATATTGAAGTGGATACCGGCATGGGACGCGGTGGAACCATGCACAGCGAAGCGATGAAACTTATCCTCAAAATATCTAAATTATCCAATATTACACTGGAAGGAATTTTCAGCCACTTTGCTTCCAGTGAAACAATAATCCCGCACAATGATAAACAATGGCATTTTTTCTCGGATTTACTTGCCGATATCAAGCGCTCAGGCATCGATATACCTATCCGGCATATCGATAACAGCGGCGCTATTTTAAATTATCCCGGATTTAAATTGAACATGGTGCGTCCGGGAATCATGACCTACGGCATTTATCCGTCGCCGGATAATCAATCCAAAGCCCGGCTTGCTCCGGTGATGTCTTTTAAAACCAGTATTGTTTTGCTCAAAGACTTTCCACCCGGTTACGGCATTGGTTACAACAGCGCTTACGTTACTTCAAAGCAAACGCGTATAGCGACAATTCCGGTTGGTTACGGAGATGGTTACGCCTTCATTCTTTCCAATCAGGGCGAGGCGTTAATCCGAGGCCATCGAGCGCCCGTTGTCGGCCGTATTTCAATGGATATGTGCACGATTAACGTTACACATATTCCCGATTGTAGAGTTGGAGATGAAGTAGTTCTTCTGGGCAAACAGGGTAAAGAGTATATAAGCGCCAATGAAATTGCCGATAAAGCTAAAACCATCAGTTATGAAGTTCTCTGCGCGTTGGGGAAAAGAGCGCCCCGCGTTTTTCTGCAAAAAGGAAAATCAAATGCTGTGGAACCCCGATTGCGGCGGATATTTATTCCGGACGAAGAAAAATCCATCTCCCGAATAGACAACATCATTCGTCATTGCCTGCAAACCCGCGCACGTGATGAGGAGCTGGGCAATGCCATTTATTACGAAATGTTTGAAACCCTTTTCGGCAAGGAGGATCGCCGGCTTGAGCTGCGTTCCGGTTTCCGCTACAACATTTGCATAGGACAATTGCCGAAAACCGGAAAAAACGCCGCACATACTGAAAATTATTTTCGAGTCAGCACTCACATAGAATATAAAAAAACTATCCGTGACAGCATTTTCATGATCGGCTGCGCTTCCAATAATTCCCAACTCTCCGCGTTGTTTGAAGATCCGCGTTGCGAATACCGCTGGCTTTTGACTGATGGCAGAAATTTATCCCTGGAGCGCGATTTTACAATCGAACGGGTACGCATTGACAACGAAGATATTCCCATTGTCGAAACAAAAAAAACGAAGCGCGGCTATGAAGTATGGTGCGGCTCGAAGAAACTAAAAGAAAAGATAAATAGCGAAGTCAAAGTTGAAATAGAAATTGCCACCTGGCAGGCAAAGGACAACAAAATCTTTCCCGTGTACCTTGTCTATCCGACAAGGGGATTGGAGATTAACTTCAATTACGAAAAGGCAGATTTAAAGAATGTCAGGGAAGAGAGCTTTTTTTCAGGAAGGCATCCCCAGCCTTCCGTATCGATACGAAAAGGCAAGTCTATTGACATAAAGATATCCGATAAAGAATGGATTTTCCCTACAAGCGGTGTGATTTTCATCTGGGACACTTAACATGCCATTCCGCTTTGTAATTTCCGTCTTACAGGTGGAAATTACCGGTAAGGAAAATTTTTATTTATTATGCGCTCCCCTCCGGGATGCGCTTCCGGTTTTCGCCTAACTTTGTTGGCGCAGGCTGCCCCGGCGCAGGCCGGGGTCGTCGCCTTGTTATCCCAAAACATCGAAATGGTATAATTAGTTGCTTCGTTCTTTCAAAAGCCAAACACCTAGCACAGCCAAAACAATGGCGGCAACGGCGCTGGGCCAGACGGGGATTTCCATTCCCGCTGCAACTACCTTAACTTCAAAAAGATAACGGCACAACTGAGCACAGGCCAGCAAAAGGAGTAAAATACCGATGATTAAAGACGCTGGACGTTTCATAACAAACCTCCTGTAAAAAATAAGTTATTAACTTCCGAACAATTTGCCAATGCAAAAGCTTACAATATGGCATGTACGTCGAATCCGTTAAGTGCTTTATAGTCTTTATTCCATTTTAAATTTATTCCACCCTTGATTGTAATATTTAGGATTTACTCCAAATTCACCTGCACCAATATCTAAGTCACCTGAAAATGGAATTCTGTATTCGCCCCAATTGCATGTTTTTATAATATCACTACCGTATTCGTTCCATGTTCCAATATATTGGTTATTTTTATAGCCATCAGAATATGATTCCACCTTATCATATTGAATGTTATTGTTTTTATCAATTAACCAATATAGCGTCATAATTCCTTCAAATATGCCACCATGTTTGTGGATTGGATTTTCTTTAAATTTATATTCACCCAAAAGAAGTCCTTGGGCTTTGAAGCCTGCATTTATAAATTCGTCATCACAGCCAAAATGCATTTGTTTAAATTCTCTTATCTGCTTAATTATGATTTGACCCTCAAAAACGCATGTATTTTTACCCACTACAACTGTACCTTTGACATTATATGTATCTGGTTTACTTTTACGAATTGATTGAAAGTGAATTCTTATTCTTTTGTAGTTCGGGCCTATATAGCCCAAGAACTTACTTCTAGGCATAAGAAGCCTAGAGAAGTCATAATTTATATATTTTGATTTATAGTTTTCAGGTTTTAATTCATGAGAATGCCAACTTGGTTGTTCAAGTTGTTTAATCCATTCATCAGTTTGATTTCCATAAGCTACCGAAGCAAATAATATGATAAGTAATAGAATTAATTTCTTCATTTTATTTCCTATAATAATTAATACACGAACTTCGCAAAATACGGAAATTTCGGGGCTGTTCAAAAATGCTTAGATGCAAGGCGCGCAAAAACTGAACCACGAGGCGTATTTTTCATACGTCGAGCGGTGCGGTTTGCAGCGCAACGCAGCAGATGAGCGTTTTGTAAAGCCTTCAGCTTTTTCCGGCAAGGAAGATGACTGTTTATGATTGCGCCTCCCTGCGGGAATGCGCTCCCGGTCAACAGCCCTAAGTACCCTAAGTCTTTATCTCCAGTTTCTTTTTATGACGGTCGAGGGCTAAAGTAATCAGTTTATCCAATAGTTCGCCATATTTGATTCCGGTGGCTTCCCAGAGTTTGGGATACATGCTGATACTGGTGAAGCCGGGAAGCGTATTTATTTCGTTGAGATAAAATTCATTTGTTTTCTTATCCAGAAAAAAATCAACCCGCGCCATGGAAGAACAGCCTAAAGCCATGTATCCTTCAACGGCTGTTTTTCTGATTTTACCGGCAAGTGATTTTTCAAGTTCGGCCGGAATGAAAAGACTGGCCCCTTCGGGATCAATATATTTGGCTTCATAGGAATAAAACTCGTGTCTGGGAATTATCTCGCCCAATATCGAACCTGCAGGTTTTTCATTTCCCAGCACCGCACATTCAATTTCGCGGCAATCAATGGCCTTTTCAATCATGACGCGCGTGTCGAATTGAAAAGCAAAGTCAATCGCCTGCGCGAGAGCTTCTTTTTTCTTTACTTTTTTCACGCCCACGGAAGAACCGGTGCAAATCGGTTTGACAAAAAGCGGAAGTCCCAATTTTGCAAAATTGGGACTTCCGCTTTTTGTCAAACCGATTTGCACCGGTTCTT
>JBEKUA010000019.1:0-9094 GCA_049515495.1 Smithella sp.
CAGCTACCGTCAGAGCCATAAGCGACAGATTGTCCAGCGTGTAACCGGCCAGATACATGACGCCGAATGTGCCGATGAGCGAAACCGGCACGGCAACGCTGGGAATCATTGTGGAATAAATATTGCGCAAAAATAAAAAGACAACCAGGACAACCAGTATAACGGAAATGATCAATGTCCTCTCCACCTCGAACAACGAGGTGCGAATAGACGGGGTGCGGTCGGAGGCAATCCGTAAATCGATTGCTGCCGGCATAGAAGCCCGCAATTGCGGCAAAATATCTTTGATACGGTTAACCGTTTCGATGACGTTGGCGCCGGGCTGTTTGGAGATAATAATCATAACGCATGGTTTGCCGTTAAAATAACCGGCATTGCGCACATCCTGCACCGAATCAACAACCTGACCTAAATCAACCAGGCGCACGGCAGCGCCATTATGATAAGAAACAATGAGCGGTATATAATCAACAGCTTTTTTAGCCTGGTCATTGGCGTAAATCTGCCAGTGTTTATCTCCGGCTTCCACATCTCCTTTGGGACGGTTGGCATTGGATGCGGCAATCATACCGCGCACAGTTTCCGGACTGATACCGTAGTGGTTGAGCTGGGCCGGATTGAGTTCCACGCGTACGGCTGGCAGGGAACTGCCTGCGACATTCACCTGGCCGACACCTTTTATCTGGGAAAGTTTCTGTGCAAGAATGGTTGACGCCGCGTCATAAAGCTGGCCGCGTGTCATGGTGTCCGACGTCATCGCTAAAATCAGGATCGGCGCGTCCGCCGGATTTACTTTGCGATAAGTCGGGTTGCTGGGCAATCCCGAAGGCAGAAGGCTGCGCGCGGCATTGATCGCGGCCTGAACGTCCCGCGCCGCTCCGTCAATATCGCGGTCCAGATCGAACTGCAAAGTGATGCGTGTCAAGCCCAGCGAACTGGCCGATGTCATCTCGGAGATGCCTGCAATACGCCCCAGCGATCGCTCCAGCGGCGTGGCCACCGTGGAGGCCATCGTCTCCGGAGAGGCGCCCGGCAGGGATGCCTGTACTGAAATGGTTGGAAAATCCACCTGCGGCAGCGCCGAAACCGGCAGCAGGTTAAAGGCAACAAGACCCGCAAGCGCAATGCCCAGCGTAATGAGCGTTGTGGCTACCGGTCTGTGGATGAAAAGAGAGGAAATATTCATGATACGGTTCCGTTCCCTGTATCCATTTCCGATACGTGATGCTTGAAATGAGACTTGATCCGACGGCTTAAACCGTCAAAAGCCAGATAAATTACAGGCGTTGTAAAAAGTGTCAGAATCTGGCTGAGAATCAGTCCGCCAACCATCGTAATGCCTAAAGGATGGCGCAATTCCGATCCCACTCCAGTCCCAATCATCAACGGCAGGGCACCCAGCAGAGCTGCCATGGTGGTCATCATGATCGGCCGGAAGCGCAAAAGCGACGCCTGATAAATTGCCTCTCTGGGCGATTTTCCTTCCTTACGTTCGGCATCGAGGGCAAAGTCTATCATCATAATGGCATTTTTCTTTACAATACCGATCAGCAGGATGATGCCGATAATACCGATAATTCCCAAATCATTTCCCGAAATCATCAGCGCCAGGAGTGCTCCCACGCCGGCAGACGGCAGGGTCGAAAGTATAGTTACAGGATGGATGTAGCTTTCATATAAAACGCCCAAAACGATATATACTGTTATAATGGCGGCAAGAATCAGTAATAGTGTACCGGTAAGCGATGCACGGAAAGCAAGGGCCGTCCCCTGAAAACCTGTTTTGACGCTGATCGGCATGCCTATTTCACGCTCGGATTTTTCGATAGCGTCAACAGCGTTACCAAGAGATGAACCGGGGGCAAGATTGAAGGAGATTGTGGCGCAGGGAAACTGCCCCTGATGATTGATAACAAGCGGTGTTGCTTTTTCCGACACTCTGGCAATTGCGCCAAGCTGCACCTGAGTACCGGATTGTGATGTTATATATAAATCATTTAGCGACGCCAGACCATTTTTAAAATCGGGCTTCACTTCCAGAACGACACGGTATTGATTCGATTGCGTGAATATCGTAGACACAAGCCTCTGACCATATGCATCATAAATGATGTTATCTATGGCGGCGGTGGTAATACCCAGGCGTCCTGCGGCGTCCCGGTCAATATCAACATAGGCCTGCAATCCCTGATCCTGCAAATCGCTTGCCACATCGGCAAGATAAGGAGAATGGCTGATGCGTTCGACAAGACGGCGCGTCCAAATGCCAAGCTCATCCGGATCTGCGCACTCCAGTGTAAATTGGAACTGCGTGCGGCTGACCTTGTCTTCAATGGTCATATCCTGCACGGGCTGCATGTAGAGGGAAATTCCCTCCACGTGAGCCAGGCTTAATTGCAAACGGCGGATAACGCCTGAAGCATCCAGATCGCGTTTACTCTTTGGAACCAGATTAATCATTATGCGTCCGCTGTTTAATGTCACGTTCGTGCCATCCACGCCTATAAAGGACGAGAGACTTTCCACAGCCTTATCCTGCAGAATCTCTTTGGCCAGAGCCTGCTGGCGCCCAGCCATTGCCGGGAAGGAAATCGACTGGGGCGCCTCGGAAATTCCGAGGATCATGCCTGTATCCTGAACCGGAAAGAAACCCTTAGGAATAAAAACATACAATAGCACGGTTAAAGCGAGAGTCGCCACGGCGACCAGCAGTGTGGCTCTCTGGTGATTAAGAACCCATGTTAGCATCTCGCCATAGCGGGCAATAACACGCTCAAAAAAGATGCCGCTTTGGTGATAAAAACGGCCCTGTTTTTCAACGGGAACGTGCTTGAGCAGCTTGGAACACATCATGGGCGTGAGCGTCAGAGAGATGATTGCCGAAATCAAAATGGAGACAGCAAGCGTTATGGCAAATTCCCGAAACAGCCTTCCCACAACATCGCCCATAAAAAGCAGCGGAATCAAAACCGCAACCAGTGAAAAAGTCAAGGAAATGATTGTAAATCCAATCTGGGCTGAACCCTTGAGCGCCGCCTCCAGCGGCGATAATCCCTGTTCGATATAACGGGCAATGTTTTCGATGACAACGATAGCGTCATCAACTACGAATCCTGTGGAGATAGTCAGCGCCATGAGCGTCAGATTATTAATGCTGAATCCGAAAAGATACATGACGCCGAATGTACCAACCAGCGATAGCGGCACGGCAATGCTGGGGATGACCGTCGCCGAAAGATTACGCAGAAAAAGAAAAATAACCATGACGACTAGAGCGATGGCAAGAATCAATTCGAATTGTACATCATTTACAGATGCGCGAATAGTCGTTGTGCGATCGGTGAGGACTACTATATCCACGGAACCCGGCAGAGATGCCCGTAACTGCGGGATGATATTCTTAATGCGGTTGACAACCTCAATGACGTTAGCCGTGGGCTGACGCTGAATATTCACAATGACAGCCGGTGTTTGATTTTGCCAGGCGGCCAGCCTTACGTTTTCGGCATCATCACGGACGTCGGCGACATCAGTGAGCCGGACGGGCGCGCCGTTGCGATAGGCAATAATAACCTTTTCATATTCCGCCGCCGTTTTGATCTGGTCATTGGCGTCAATTGTCGAGGCGCGTTCTGCTCCGTCAAAGCTGCCTTTAGCCTGATTGACATTGACATTGCCCATCGCGGTACGCAAATCTTCCATTGTAAGATTGTGGGCTGCCAATGCCCTGGGATTAGCCTGAATGCGCACCGCCGGACGCTGTCCGCCGCTGATGCTTACAAGTCCGACTCCGGGCAATTGCGATATTTTTTGAGCCACGCGTGTGTCAATAAGATCCTGTACTTTGGGCAGTGGCAACGTTTTCGAGGTTACCGCCAGCGTTAATATTGGGGCATCCGCCGGATTGACTTTGCTGTAAATGGGCGGCATCGGCAAGTCGGTGGGGAGAAAGTTGCCGGCAGCATTGATCGCGGCCTGTACTTCCTGCTCTGCTATATCGAGATTCAGGCTGAGACTGAATTGCAAAGTGATTACTGATGCTCCGCCTGAACTTGTTGAGGACATCTGGTTAAGCCCCGGCATCTGACCGAATTGGCGTTCCAGCGGCGCAGTAATGGAAGAAGTAATGACTTCAGGAGAAGCGCCCGGATAAAGCGTAACCACCTGGATAGTAGGATAATCAACTTGTGGCAGTGCCGAAATAGGCAGCACTTTATAGGCGATGATTCCTGCCAAAAGTATCGCGGCCATGAATAATGATGTCGCCACGGGGCGTAAAATAAAAGGACGGGATGGATTCATATATAATTGCCTGCTGTAATATTTACGACCATATAAAAAAAGTCCGGATTCTGCTTTGCGCTGCATCTCTCCCCGGCCTTTGGCCGGGACAGGCTTATTGCGACGTACGCCAAGTACGACTCACTTCTCGGGACTGGCGCTCCTTGCCTGCGGACTTTTTGTATATGGCCGTCCAAAATGGAGCAATGCCTAAATACAAATTTTTCATCAATGTACTGCAAAAATTCATTTTTTTTGCGTTTGAACGCCAATATTTTTTTGGGGTTGCCCTGACGCATTCTTGCTTCCGGGCGTAATCATCTCAACTTTGCTGCCTTCACGAAGCTTGTCGCCTCCCACTGTCACGACCAGATCTCCCGGCGCCAAACCTTCGGTGACGGCCACGTTATCTCCTTCAGTGGGGCCAAGCTTTAATGTGCGTACGGTTACACTTTTGTCCCCCTTGACCACGTAGGCAAAAATACCCATGCTGCCTCTTTGCACGGCAGCGGCCGACATCACCGTTGCATCGCGCAGCGTATCCACTTTCAGCTTAATATTAACAAACTGGTTGGGGAATAGTTTATTGTCTTTGTTGTCAAATGTTGCTTTTAACTTGACTGTTCCCGTCGTCGTATCGATTTGATTATCCACCGCCAGCAGATTGCCACTGGCCAACATAACTTTGCCCTCCTGATCGTAAGCGAAAACAGGCAGAATCTCACCGTGACTGATGCGTTTCAAAACAACCGGCAAATTATCCTGCGGCACTGAAAATACAACAGTAATCGGCTGAAGCTGTGTTATCACGACGATTCCGTTAGGATAATTGGAATCATTACTCTGGACCATATTGCCGGGATCAACCTGCCGTAAACCAACACGCCCCGTAAGCGGGGCGAGAATACGGGCATAGATAAGCTGAAGCTTGTCATTAGCAATTATTCCTTTATCCGTTTGAATGACACCCTTGTATTGTTTAACCAGTGATTCCTGTGTTGTTACCTGCTGCACGGCAATCGAATCCTGTTTCTGCAAAAGCTAAAAAAGTGCGAGATCGGACTCGGCATTCCTCAGGAATTCCTCGTCCTTTGCAAGTTGTCCCTCGGCCTGCATGAGTTGAACCTGGAATGGACGAGGATCTATCTCAGCCAGCAAGTCGCCTTTTTTCACTATTTGTCCTTCTTTGAAGTTCAAACTCATCAGCTGTCCGCCGACCTGAGATTTAACGGCAACAGTATTAATGGGAATTACTGTGCCCAAAGCTTTTAAATATACATCAAAATCGGCTTTTTTTGTGATTACGGCGGTTACCGGCTGGGGACGCTGGCTCATTTCCTGAGCTTGTTTGTCAGCTTTATGTTTGGCTATAGTTGGCGCAACGAAAATCCTGAACACCATTATAATTAAAATTATCGCGACAAGAAATATCACCCAATGCCGTCTGACAAAATGAAAAAATTTTTGCATTTTTGTTTGTCCTGATTCTCCATTGGATTCAAGCTCTGATATTTGTTTCATATTTATTTCACCTATTTTTTTGATAATCATCGCAGCCGCATTACCCGCGGCATGGATGAACATTTATCCATGAACTCAAATTTCAAAAACGAAATGCATTGCTGACCCGGGGTTTATACTCGTGAATCTCTTTCCGCAGTTTTTTTTATTATATAATATTCTAAAGCGGAAAGCGAGAAATGAGAAATATGTTCCGCAAGTTCAATGATTTCCTGCCGGCTGAAATTATCCTTATTTAGTATACGGCTGACAATTTGTGGCGAATTGCGAAAATATAAGCACTGCCCCACAATACTCATCGCACAAAGACAGGCCGTTTTGTCTGTCGACTCTTCTCCCAATATTTCTTTAACTATTGCCGCAAGCATTATAAAAGAAGGCCTGATGACTTCTTCAATCAAAATATCCAGCGCCCCCGTCGGCTCGACAAATTCTCTTGCCAAAAGTTTACCGAACCAGGTGGGCTTGCCCTTTTCAAACATACGCATAATCATCAAATAAATGAAAGAATTTATCTTTTGCCTGGGTGAGTCCGCTTCTTTGATTCCCATATCAGCCGGATACTTTTTAAAAGCTATATTCTGATAATAACGAAGCACTTCCATATATAACTTTTTTTTATCGCCGAAATAATAATTGATGGCGGCAATATTTACACCGGCCCGTGCGCAGATTTGGCGCACCGTTGTTGCGTGAAAACCTTTCTCCACAAAGATTTCGCCGGCAGCTTCAATGATAACCATTTTTTTAGAAATATTGTCCGTTTCCATAATAGCTTCTTAAACTAATATTTCAAACAACAGTTTTAAAAGCAAGCATTATGCCAAAAACAGCGAACGCTATAAACATTCGTAATAACTAAAGTTATTTAAATATGACTTCATTTTTATTTTTCAATATCGACTCAACCGGGTAATTAATATCCGGAATAGGAAATCAACCGGATACTAAATAACCAGTAGAAGGACTAAATAAATTTGATTATCAAATTTCGTTTATAGGTCGTTACAATGATATCTACAGGCATTGAATTATTAATCTGATTTTCCAACACAGCCAAACCTTTTAAATCGGTTGTAATGTTAATTTTTCGTCTTCAAAATAAAATTTTGGAATTCCTTTCTCAAGAACCGTTTCAATTTTTTGTTTTTCATATGCCTTTTCAGATCCCGTGGATTTTTCCACAGATAACAAAGACATATCATGGCTTGCGTTGGCTGTTTTATATGGACGTTCTTGTTGTTTCCAGTACCGCGATTCACAGCCTGTTAAGGCGGCAACAATTAAGGTGCAAAAAAGAAGAATTTTCTTTGCATGAAGGGGTTCCTTTATATTGTTGCCACCATTTAGATTACAGGAACTGCATACGATGTTTATCAGCTTTTATTCTTTTCCACTTTAACTTTAGGAGACATTTTGCCGGGCATTGACTTATCCTGATGATGACATGCACATTCTGCATGCCGTTTATGAGGCATTTTATCAAGTTTCATAATTTGCTCCGGCGTCAGAATCTTGCGCCACTCAATTCTCATCTGCACTTTCTTCTCCGATAATTGCTGACGAAGTTCGCTTATCTCCTTATGTTTGGCAAGAAGTGTTGCATCATCCGTCTTGGGATCTGTAAAAAGCTTGCGCATTTCTATCCGCTTGATCTCGAGATTGTATCTCAAATCTCTGGTGTCGTTATGAAAGCTGTTTTTCAACTCCTTCATACTGGCTAATTGTTTGTCGGATAGGTTGAGATGTTTTTTAAAACAAAATTCTTTGTGGTGACCGGATTTCTCTGCGGGCTGCATTGCATACACCGAAGAGATAACCGCTACGGATGCGATAATTACGGCCATAACGATAAATACTTTTTTCATTTTGATATAACTCCTTTTTAGAGATTTTAATCTTAATAAGAGCAACAACTATGCCTGAGGCAACTATTAATGATAAATATCCGATATTAATAAATATTATTTAATAACCGTTAGATTGTCTTAATTGGTGGCGGGTAGAATGTATCCGCTTTAAAGAAAAAACTGAATAATAAATATCCAGTGCAATTGCTTGACTAATATTTTACTCTGAGGGTTTCAAGAGATTGATCAAACGATTTATTAAGGATATCATTTTGAAGTGTTGTATTGAAACAATGACTAAAAAACTATATTGCAAGAAAAAGCTGATCTGTACACCTCACAAAGGATTGCCCCGATTTTTTTCATTGCGGGCATAATCCCTCGACAGGGACGGAAGATTATTGGCTGCATAGAAAAATCCGGCGGATATCAAAAGTGTAATGCCGGCTACCACAAAGGCCAGAGATTTTCCATGCCAAAGTCCTGTGAACCAGCTCTGGAACTGATCTACAAGCACAAACGCCTTTCCGCCGACCATTTGTAAATCACGCTGATATACCTTGGAATCTTCGGGCCTGATCGGATAAGCAGAACCGCCAATCACTTCGTAACCCAAAAAGTTATTTTCGTAATTGTCAGCCCTCAGATAAATAAATACGGAAATTCCAAAACCGACAAGTAGTATCATGATACCGAAGATAGTAAGAATATCTTGCTTATTTGCAACTTTCCATTTTCTGTTGTGACTATCTAAACCACCATTGCCCATGTCATTCCCCCGAACGGAAGAAACTACGCTGGTTTCTTATACAAAAAAACCGCCGATATGACTATTAGAAATATTAATTCTGTATAGAGGACAGGGCGGGGAGCAGCCGGGGCCCTGGCTTGAAGTTATTTGACAGTGTATCCGTGCGCATCAAGACAAGCGGCCATGGCGCGTCTATAGTCCGCATTTTTCTGAACGGACGGCATGCCTCCCGGCGGCTGGGTTGGGTCGTAATTTGTCTGATTAACGGCCCAGCTGTGACACTGATAACGATCAGCCGCCTGTTGCTTCTCATTCTGGCCGTTACGGGGATATATGAACATCTGTTCTCCCTGCGGTAAAGACGTTGCTGCTGACGGCGGTGACGCCTGACTCACTTGGCCCTCCGGCGGATTAACGACCATGTACCCACCGGCAGTTTGAGTGTAATAGACCTCATTGGCGTAATAGTAAGGCACGCCCCCAACCCAGATAGTCGCATAGTATGGCGGCAGTATGGGAAGAACAAGGCCAAACGGCGGCGCAACAATCATAAAACGTGGTCCGTATGCCCGGTACCATACACCTCCGTGAAAATAGTATGGCACACCGCCATGGACGAACGGCCTGGCGCCACCGGGCAAAGCATGAACATAACCACCGCGAGCCGGATAATAATGATTATGACCGTAAC
>JBEKUA010000020.1:0-8856 GCA_049515495.1 Smithella sp.
GCTGCTCCGGTTCCACCGTATCCGCCGTCCAGGTGCACGATATGGGTACCGGCGGAATAGCTTCCTACAGCAACCATATCCACATCATTAGGCGTGGAGACCTTGGTGGCAATCAGGGTCCGCCTGTTAACATGCTTGATCCAGTCCATGTGTTTTTGATGATCCTCGATGGAGTAAACGCTATGAAACGGAAAGGGTGAAAAAAGTGAAATACCCAGAACGGTTTCACGCATCCTGGCAACATCCGGAGTTACTTTATCGGCCAAAAGATGGCCACCCAGACCGGGCTTGGCCCCTTGCGCATATTTGAATTCAACAATGCGGACACGCTGGATCGTCTCTTCACGAACACCGAAAAGACCGGTGGCAATTTGGGTGATGACATGGTTATCATATGGCTTCATGCGTTCCATGTATCCACCTTCACCGGTACAGGTAAAGGTATTAAACGCCGTGGCCGCACGTGCCTTGGAAAGTTGGATTACGTTACTGACGGAACCGAAAGACATGCCGCCGCCATACCAGGGAACATCGATTTTCACCTGTGGCCGGCCATCGTTCCGCTTATTGAGCACAATACTGGTGTCGATTTCATCGTCTCGTAATTCAACGGGTGGTTTTTCAGGAAATTTGAATCTCAACCGGTCCAACCCGCCTCCGGAAGCTCCGGTTTCATAATCGTACCCGTATTCAGGTGATGGGGATTCCCCTGTTTCCGCCATTTTCCAGGTCGCTATGAGCATATCCGGTGTCCAGCGATAGTCACCCATCGCCTTCAACATGGGATTTTCAACCATTTGAAGCGCTTTATTTGGACACAGGTCAATACAATAATGGTCAGTCTTCTGGCAGGAAGGACCTATACAAACGTTCAAATGCGGGGCAGAAAATAATTTATAGCCTGGTTTCAATACATGCACGCCGCGTGAACAAACCTGAGCACATTTACCACAGAGTTTACAATCACTGCTCCGGCGGATGATATATTTGGCTATCTCATTACGATAGCGTGAGGGCGCCGGCTTGACTTCACGGGATACCTCAACATTCGGCACCAGTGTTTTAATTGTATTTTCAGGCAGGACTTCTTTAAGCCCCGACTCTTTTGCCAAAAAGCCTTCCAAAAGTATCCTCCTCGAGATCTTCAAAAAATAATGCACGGCCGGTTTCACCACGCAGACGGCGGGCTTCCCGCATCCCCATGGCTCCCATCACCTCAATCAACTGATCATGCCAAACGGCAATTAAATTCGTCATACGTCCGACCCCATATTGAGTGGTGATAGTCTCAATCTTCGCCGGACAGACAAAACCATCACGGCAATTTGTACAAAAGCGGCATTCAAGACCGATTAAGAGCGGCATATTAATCGTGATGGCATCCGCACCGCAAATAATTTCTTTTGCCATATGTTCCGCCAGAGCAATGCCGCCACTGGCGATCAGGGTGACTTCATCCCGGATGCCTTCTTTTACAAGAGACGTGTGGATGGTCCGTGTCATATCCTTTATAAATTTAGGTTTTTCTACTCCTGTTTGATTACCGTTTATATCGGAAACAATATGTATGGCTTCAACGATTGGGTTGTTAGCCAGCGCGATAGACCTCTGCACGCCGCGTGCATCCAGTTCAACTCTGACCGAAACAACAAGTTCCGAATTAACAGCTTTAATCTCTTTTATCCGCTGCTCGGTTTTATCGCTATCGGCAATTTCAATAAGACGCAACTGTTTAAGTATATCCACCGTTGGCATAGGCGTTTCTTTACCAAGATAGAAAATTATATTCGATAAATGTTTTTCTTCATACTTTCCCAGTAGATGATGCTGTTCCCAGTCAAAGATAACCATCGTGCCGGTTTTAACAGCAACAGCCAGTAACATCGGCTGTAGGTTGGGAAAATGATATTTTTCAGGGAACATATCAATAATAATCGGAACCGGCAGATCTACCAGTGGCAATAATGATGTCTGCAGTTTGTTGTCTTCAAACGAAAGGTGTTTGGGTTTTCTTCCGATATCAACAGTGGTGCTAATATATTCCCGCCCATGAATTCCATCACGGGTCGGACGAACGATTTCAGACATATCCGTCCACATGGAGTCAAATCCGGTGCCTGTAAACTTACCTCGATAGCCGGCGCCTGAAACGGGAATGCCGGCGGTTTCCGCCTGATTCCAGGTTGTTAGAATAATATCAGGTGTAAAATAACCGTTACCCATTTGTTCGTATTTGGGATTTACTGTTAAAGCAAGTAAGCCCTTCGTGCATTTCTGTACGCAGGAGAAACATCCCATACATTCAAAGAACATTGCATTGAATTCATCCAGATCTTTGATATACTGCATTTCCTGTCGGTAACGGTCGTATACACAGGCTTTTTTCACGCAATTGTGACACCTGGCACAATCTTCACGCCAGTCAACAACGCCGAACTTACCTATTTTCGGCAATCTCGGTGCAATCTTTTTTGTTTCGATATGATATTTCTTCGGCATTTTATTCAGTCTCAATTATTACGATATGGACGATAATAATTCGTTAATATTTGACTCGTTTCCACCGGATAAAATATGGACGCCTTTTAGTCCCGGAAGGCCCTTGAGTTTTTTAATTATTTCAGCGGCTATTTTAACGCCCTCTTTTTCTTGAGCCTCGGAACCACCGGCAGCCGTTAGCCGGTCAATGATCGCTTCAGGAATGATGAAGTCGGTATGAGTCTCGGCTAATTCTTTAGCCTGGGCAGCGCTTTTGAGCGGCAGGACACCGGCAAGAATTGCCGTCTTATCGGCAAGTCCTGCATTGCAGACGGCTTCTAACCAGACTTTAAATGCATCGACATCAAATACGGACTGTGTTTGAATAAAATCGGCGCCTGCAGCTATTTTTTTACTTAATCTTAAAATATTCAATTCGAGCGGCTTCAAACTCGGATTAGCGGCAGCACCGATCAGCATGCTAAAGCTTCCCTGGATTTTTTTACCGTCCAGCAACTGACCGTTATTCATTCTTTTAACTATATCAATGAGTTGAATTGAATCAACATCAAAAACATTGGCTGATTCATTGCACCCTATAAGAGTCTGGTGAAAACCGGAAAGACACAATACGTTTTTAATACCAAGATAAGCGGCTCCCAGCAGATCGGATTGAAGCGCAATACGATTGCGGTCTCTAGTTAGGATTTGCAATACCGGTTCAATGCCGGCCTGGCTCATCGCAAAAGAAGCTGCCAGACTGGAAATTGATACACCAAAGTGATTATCAGCGACGTTCACTGCTGTCAGGCTGTTACCGAACATTTTAGGATCGATCTTTACCTCGGTACCGGCAAGCGGTAAATACTCGGCAGTGAAAATAAACTCTTTTCCGCTGGTTTTGACTGTTAATTTGCTATCATTTTTCATAACCTTGTACTCCTTACCGTTATGGACTGAAGAAAAACTATTCCGTATGCGATATTTGCAAAGCCGGAGATTTCTCAATTATTGTCTTTATTTGAAGTAAGAATTCTTCTAACTCATGAACAGCCACTGTTATGCCCCCGTCGCCCATCTGAATTATTTTAGTTCGGCCTTTTCCTAGTCCGGCTTCTTGCAGCAATTCATCGATGGCCTGTGCCCGCTTTCTGGCGCGCATATTACCTTCCATGTAACGACACTCGCCTTCTTTACATATCATAATAGCAGCACCATCCGCGCCGGTATCAAATGCTTTAGTAAGGTACAGAATGTCCAATTTTCCTGAACAGGGTAATGAAATTATTTTAATTTCACCATTCTGCGGGGAATAATTTCGCAGCAATTCTTCTTGATCGTAGCTTATTGCACAATGGAAGAGATATATTTTAGGAATTTTGTTATTCAACGCTAACACCTTTTTTATTTGTACCGAATTATTCTGGCAATCTATCAGGAGATATGTAAAACATTCCGGCAGGTTACGTATCCGTACATATATATTTTAACCTGTTTTTACTCCTCGTTTTGTTTCTCGTGACGCAAATGACTCTACGGACACTCAACATCACAAAGCACCACAGTTAAATGCTAAAGTCGTGCCAATTTTATAAAATAAATTACATTGTTGTATATCATTTATTTTTAAATCTTTACGCTGTTTAAAAAGAATTATCTCTGTTTTAAAAAGCACATATTTGTTCCTTTAATAAATTATGGAACATATTTGAACCAATTATGTACATTTGTCCTTATTTTGGAGCGGTTTCTGTATGGTTGCCGCTGGTTTCTTCCATAGTCTCAACAAAAATAACTCTTTCCTGCACACAGGAATGCAGACATAGCATACTTTTATCTTTCTTCTCAATTTCTTTTTCCTTTATTTGCAATAAAAAAAGGGAGAGGATGCTAACAGGCTACAGTGTCCGTTTTTGATAATAAAGCGCCTCGCTTGGCGCATTTTTATCTTTGGGTATTATTTTAACAACTTTATAAAAAGTCACCCCAAGAATAAAATTCTTTTTTGTGCTCTCTTAACTATTTATTTTTTTATATATTAACTAAAGATGATCCAATAAGAACATATTTCAGCGTAAATAAGAGCAGAATTTTATTTTTAAATTATGATTACCATTCACGTGATTTTGCGTATCATTCCGCATAAACACAGAAAACATATACTAAAATATCATATTGGGAGCAATCAAATGTCTCACCACGCCAGTGGAATACTTAAACTGACGCGGAAACAAAAAGATGACTTGTCATTTGATGAAATCCCATTGATTGGAAATCATCCAATTTCTTTCAGAGGAACATTTAACAGTTAATGAATTGTATGGCTGAGGGACAAGGACTCGAACCTCGATTCACAGGGCCAGAACCTGTTGTCCTACCTTTAGACGATCCCTCAATTGAGAAATCAAAACAATTATCTATGTAATAAAACCTTATACTGTTTCTTCAAAAATCCTTAAATATTATTTTAATCATGTTTTTGGACGACTTTATTGCTTTTGCGGAAGAGTTTAGGATCAATTCCCAGCTTGCCAATTTTGTATTGAATAATGCGTTTTGTTGTCCCTAAAATATTTGCGGCCTTGGTCTGATTGCCACTTGTTGCTTCCAGAGTATCAATAATTAATGATCGTTCCTGTGCTTCAACGACAGAAGATAATTTGCTGTGTTCAACCTTTTCTGCTTTTTTCTCTCTGACATGTAATGACGGCGGCAAATGAATACACTCGATCATATCTGTTTTAGTCAGCAATACCGCTCTTTCAATGCAATTTTCCAGTTCACGCACATTACCCGGCCATTTGTGAGATAAAAATTCTTCGATCGCCGCTGTTGAAATCTTTTTAACACTCTTCCCCATTTCCTTGCTGTACTTCAAGATAAAATGGTCAGCTAAAAGAATTATATCACTCCCTCTTTCGCGCAACGGCGGCAAATAGATAGGAAATACGTTTAAACGGTAAAACAAATCAGCGCGGAAACGGTCAGATGTAATATCCTGTTCCAGATTTCTGTTAGTAGCCGCGATGATGCGTACATTAACATTAATAATACGGGAAGAACCCAGTGGTTGAAATCTCTTTTCCTGTAATACACGTAATAGCTTTACCTGTGCGGCAGCGGAAAGCTCTCCTACTTCATCCAGAAAAATTGTGCCGCCGTTTGCTTCTTCAAAACGTCCTCTGCGTTGATGCAAGGCTCCTGTAAACGCGCCTTTTTCATGACCAAACAATTCGCTTTCAATCAGCGTGTCTGGAATAGCGGCACAATTAACCTGCACAAGCGGGCCGTTTTTACGTGAAGAGTTTTTATGAATAGCGCTGGCGATTAATTCTTTTCCAGTGCCGGTTTCACCATTGATCAGGACCGTTGTATTGGAATCAGCAACCTGCGCCACAAGGCCGAATACTTCCTGCATTGATTTGGAATGGCCGATAATATCCAAAGAAGGAGCATGGGTACTGCCGACTATCTTGCGTAATCGCTCGTTTTCTTCTTCCAGCGCACGGATATGAACGGCCTTGGCCATTAACTCGGCAACAGAAGATAGTATGGCCAACTCTTTGTCCAGATCTTCGACCTGCTGGGCAATCTTATCGGTGGATAAAACGCCTACAACGTTCGCGTCATACATAATAGGAACACATAAAAATGAAAGCTCAGCGCGGTTAAGATGACGCCGCGCGCCGGTGCGATCCAGAAAATGTGTTTCTTTGCCCAGATTCGCCACTGCCATCGGACGTCCGGTTTCCGCTACTTTACCGGTAATACCTTCCCCCGGTTTATAGGAAACTTCCAAACCGTCAATATTGACATCATGGGCGATATCCAGCCAGGCTTCCTTTTTTTCGCGATCCATCAGGGATATCATCCCGCGCTGCATGCCAAGGCGTGAGCTCATTTCCTTCAGGGCAAGTTCCAGTTGATCACGCAAATCCCCCGGCTGCGCCAGAATCTTCGCGATGGCGTGCAGGGCGGCTAACTCTTCATAAGTATGTATACTCAATTTACGTTCTTTCTCAGAAAAAGATTTTTTTGTGGTCTTGCTCATAGATAGCTCAACTGACCATAAAGTATTTTGTTACAAAAATGTACCAATAGCAATATGTTTTTTCATATTCTTCCGATTAACTGCAAGTTCTGAACCAATTCTTAGCTTTTTGAATAATTAAACCAAAACGCATATAAAGCATTTAAACCCAAAAATGGAATCATAAAACTAATAAAATTGTTGAAAAATTCAGATAATCACCATAGAGGTAGTTTGCTAAAATATCGGGGGTCTTTATGATTTCGAAAAGAGCGTCTAAATTTACATCTTTTATTGTCATGGATGTGATGGCAAAAGCCGAGGATTTGGAACGTAAGGGCGAACACGTCATTCATCTGGAAGTGGGTGAACCTGATTTTTCGACGCCGAAAGTTATCACACAGGCGGCAAACGAGGCTTTATCCCTCAACAAAACCCGCTATACCCACGCCCTGGGCCTGCTGGAACTGCGGCAAGCTATTTGCGACTTCTATTTTAAAGAATACAGAGTTAATATAACGCCCGATCAGGTTATGGTATCTACAGGCACTTCTCCGGCTTTGCTTTTCGCGATGCTGGCTATTTTAGATCACGGTGATGAAGTAATCATTTCCAATCCGCGATATCCCTGCTATCAAAACTTTATTCTCGCGGCAGGTGGCAAGATTAAAGAGGTTAAAACTTACCCTGAAGATGGATTTCAGTATCGCCCAAAGGACATAAAAAAGAAACTCTCCCTCCGGACAAAGGCAATTTTGATCAATTCGCCTTCAAATCCCACCGGCATTGTCATGAACAAAGAGCATTTGCAAAATATCGCTGAATTCGACAAGCAGTATATTATTTCTGACGAGATTTATCACGGTTTAATCTATAAAGGCCGCGCTCATTCCATTTTAGAATTTACCGATAATGCTTTTGTCATCAATGGTTTCTCCAAATTATATGCGATGACCGGCTGGCGTTTGGGTTACTGCATTTTTCCAAAAGAGTTCACTGCCGTTATGCAACGGATTCATCAGAATTTCATGATTTCCGCCAATTGCTTTATTCAGTGGGCGGGCATTGCCGCTCTCACCAGAGCGCAAAATGATGTGGCGGAAATGATAAGCATTTATAATGAACGTCGTCAATATATGCTGGCTCGTTTAAAGGACATGGGTTTTGTTATCCATGTCGAGCCAACAGGTGCGTTTTATGTGTTTGCCGACGCGCGGCGCTTTTGCTCAGACTCATACAAAGAAGCGTTTCGTATTATTGAAGATGTAAAAGTGGGCGTCACCCCCGGTATTGATTTCGGCAGCGGCGGCGAAGGATTTTTGCGTTTTTCTTACGCCAATTCTCTGGAAAACATCAAAGAGGGATTAAATCGTCTGGAACGCTACCTGCTTAGATATTTTTGATCGGTCTTAAGTACAGGCTTTTTTATTCAGCCCATGCAACTTTCCAGATAGAAAACATAAGATTAACTATTATGCCGATTCTAAATCAAAGATGATATTGAGGTGGTTAGGCGGAGGCGATGAGGCGTATTATACATACGTTGAGGAAGCCGACAACGACGCCAACAAAAATAGCGCTTTGATTTAGAATTGGCAGGCCAAAGATAATCCTTGCTATTTACTAATAATACCTGTACAAACCTCGCCAGTGATCGCGATAGTTATTTGCCTCCCATCCTTTCTAATTCAGAAATTTCGGCAGGAAAATCCGGCTAATCGTAACCGAATCCAACTTTAGAGCTATGTTTGCGGCCTGTTATTAAGGCTCCTAATCATGGCACACAGCGGTGTGTTCTCAACAACTGCAATGACTAGACCTGGGTTCATATGTCACAAATACTGAAAAAAGAAGGAAAAAAGAAAGAAATGAGTTTTGAGAAGTTTAAGTTAGATGCGAAAATAATGGCCTCCGTGCAAGCGCTTGGCTATAAAGTACCAACACCAATCCAATTACAATCAATCCCGCCGATTATGGAAGGCCGCGATGTAATGGGTCTGGCCCAGACCGGAACGGGAAAAACAGCAGCTTTTGTATTGCCGATTTTGCAGCGGCTTATGCAGGGGCCGCGCGGCCATATCCGCGCCCTGATTATTGCACCGACACGGGAGTTAAGCGAACAAACCCACAAAGCAATAGGACAATTAGGACGCAGAGCACAAATACACAGTGCATCCATTTATGGCGGTGTGAACATTAATGGCCAGATAACAAGGCTCCGCGATAAAATTGACATTGTCTCCGCGTGTCCCGGCCGACTGCTTGACCATATCCAACGCAATACTATTGACTTATCCCATATAGAAGTACTGGTACTGGATGAGGCTGATCATATGTTTGACATGGGC
>JBEKUA010000021.1:0-9567 GCA_049515495.1 Smithella sp.
ACCAATCGGCCTCTTCAGGATTGGTTACCAGGATTGGTCCTGTCGCTCTGCAGGCGGAAGCTCTGTATTGGTTTGGTGACGCTATGAAAGCTGGCGGTCCCGGCTTTGCCGGTGGTAATACCGTTAACATAAGTTCACTTTCTGCATTTGTTGATGCCACAGCCAACTTCGGCATGTTCTATGCCGGCGGTTCTGTTGCTTACGTCCAGGGCCAAAATCCCAATGACTTTGGCAGCAAACTCGAAGGCGGAGTTTCTCCATTTAGCGGCGGTGTGGATTGGAATCCCTGCTTGATTATGTTCAACACTCAAACCTTGGGCTACTGGGCAGGTGGCATATATGGTCACAGCGCCATCTATGGACCCGGCTCCGCATATGTCAACCCGATTGACGGCGAAATGATGAATGCGTGGTTCGGTCAGTTAAGAGGCGGTGTAAAACCCACTCCTCAGTTGGATATCATGGCTTCAATTTCTTACGCAGAGGCTGATCAGAACGGATTTGTTGCAACAGGTCCAACCACAGTCGCCACTTTTCCCGGCAAGACCTATGGTACGGAAATTGATGTTACCGGCACTTACAAAATCACCAATAACCTGTCCTATATGCTGGGCGCAGGTTATTTCTTCGCCGGTGATTATTTCAAGGGTCTGAATACTGCCTTTGCCGGCGGTGCCAAAGTTACCGATGATTTCATACTCATCAACAAACTTACTCTTTCTTTCTAAGAGCAAGCAAGTTATTGTTAGTGGTTAGCTTCAAACCCCGGAGGAGTGATCCTCCGGGGAAATATCCGGGTTGATAGTAATATTATAGACGATGAAATACCGGTTAATATGAAATGCGCCCGTAGAACGTATAGTGGCTAAAATCAATAAATGTAAAGAAGAATTGGATACAATATGTTAACAAAAGTATAAGAAATCAATCAAGTGTCCATTAACGACTTATAAATGACAGGAGATATTGAATGTCAGAAACAGTTACAACACCCTATCTCGATATGTCTCGAGCCATCATGGAAGCAGGGGGCGAGGCGCTGAAAAAATGCTATCAGTGCGGGACCTGCACAGGCACCTGTCCGTGGAGGCATGGACGGCATTGAGGATTTCATGTGGGGCTGTTCAACCTGCAAATTCTGTGTGGATCGATGCCCTCGGGGAGTGGAGATTATTGATGTGGTTACAGCCATACGCAATGTCTACAGCGGCGGCGGCATGCTGCCGCACAGTCTGCGTACCTTTGTCGGGTCCATGTCGGCGCGCGGCAACCCCTGGTCGGGCGATCAGAGCAAACGCAATGACTGGGCAAAGGGGCAACACCCTGTTTTTTCAGGAGATAAAGAATACCTTTATTGGACATGCTGCACCGTGTGCTACGATCCCAGAAATACCAATTTAGCGAAAGCAACTTCCACAATATTGAACCATGCAGGAATCAGCTGGGGGCTGCCGCCCGTGGATGTCAATTGTTGCGGTGAGAGTTTAAAAAAAGTCGGCGATCTTGAGCTTTTCACCAGACTGAAAGAAAAGAATCTGAAGTTTTTTAAAGAAAATGACGTGAAAAAGATCATCGTCGTTTCACCTCATTGCATGTATACCTTTAAGAAGGAATACGGTGAAGATTATGAAGTCATCCATTTTACAGAATTATTGGCCGATCTGATTAAAAAAGGAAAACTTACACCGACCAGGAATCTCGGCGGCGTCAAGGTTACTTATCATGACCCTTGTTACCTGGGAAGACACGGTCTTAGTTACGATGCGCCGCGGGCTGTCTTAAAATCCATACCCGGCCTTCATCTTGTTGAAATGGGCAGAAACAGGGAACAGAGCATGTGCTGCGGCGGCGGCGGCGGCGGACTTTGGATGGAAAAACTCAAAGGCGAACGCTTAAGCGATTTGAGAATAGAAGAAGCATGGTCAACAGGAGCGTCCATTCTGGCTACGGCCTGTCCATACTGCATTACCATGTTTGAGGATAGCGTTCGAACACTCAATGCCGACAATATCATAAAGATTAAGGATGTCAGCGAGCTTTTTCTGGAGGGCCTTGGCCTGACGATTGAAGAACAGCCGCAGGTTGATGTCTGCGCCGCTCGTTGAAAGATTATGTATTCTGGAGCAAAAATAGTTTTTTGTAGGGAGATAGTATGAGCAGAATTGGGGTTTTTGTTTGCCACTGCGGTTTGAATATAGCCAAGACAGTTCGGGTCAGTGAACTGGCGGAGTTTGCGGCCACACTGCCGGATGTAGTTGTGGCCAAAGACTACAAGTTCATGTGCTCCACGCCCGGACAGGAGATAATCGCTAACGATATCAAGCAATATAAACTGGATCGTGTCATTGTTACAGCCTGTTCACCATTAATGCATGAAAAAACATTCCGCAAAGTTATTGAAAGCGCGGGTTTGAATCAATATCTTCTGACCATCGTCAACATACGTGAGCAGCTTTCCTGGGTCACTCATGATATCGAAGAAGGCACTTCCAAAGCCAAAGCGCTCTTGAATGGCGCGGTTTACAGGGCCCGGAATCTGGCGCCGCTTATCTCGCGTGTCATCGACGTTAACCCCGATGTGATGGTTGTTGGCGGCGGTATTGCCGGGATTCAGGCCGCGCTGGAGTTGGCCAATACCGGTAAAAAAGTTTATCTGGTCGAAAAGAATTCCACGATCGGCGGCCATATGGCTCAGTTCGACAAAACGTTTCCCACGCTGGATTGTTCCGCCTGCATTCTGACGCCCAAGATGGATGCCGTTTTACAGCACAAAAATATAAATTTAATGACCTATTGCGAAGTTAGTGAAGTCAAGGGATATGTGGGCAACTTTGATATTACGGTGAAACAGAAGGCGCGTTATGTCGATCACAGCAAGTGTAATGCCTGTCTGGCCTGCACGGAAAAATGTCCCGGCAAAGGCGTTTCTGAATGGGATGAAGGACTGGTCAAAAGAAAAGCTATTTACATTCCCTTCCCGCAGGCCGTACCACAAAAGCCTGTTATCGACAAAGAGTCCTGTACTTATTTTATCAAAGGCAAGTGCAAACTATGTCAGAAAGTCTGCGAACAGAAAGCTATTGATTACGAACAGCAGGATACCTTCTCCACAGTGAAAGTCGGTGCTGTAATTATAGCGACCGGTTATAATTTAATGGATACAAAACCGCTTGTTCAATACGGCTATGGCAAATATCCGGGCGTTTACACCTCGCTGGAAGTAGAAAGACTGTTTAATTCCGCAGGTCCGACCGGCGGCAAGGTGACGCTCAGAGACGGATCGGAACCGAAATCTATTGCAATCCTGCATTGTATCGGCAGCCGAGATAAAAATTATCAGGAACATTGCAGCCGCGTCTGCTGTATGTATTCGCTTAAATTCGCTCATCTCTTTAAAGAAAAAACCTCTGCTGACGTTTACCAGTTTTATATTGACATGAGAGCGGCAGGCAAAGGTTATGAGGAATTTTACAACCGCATCATCGGGGAGGACGTTAAATTCATCCGGGGCAAGGGCGCGCGTGTTGCCCAAAGCGCCGATGAAGAGGGACGCCTGATCGTTGAAGCGGAAGATACTATTACCAGTAAATTTATGAGGGTGCCGGTAGATATGGTAGTGCTCTCCCCAGCCATTGTGCCCCGGGAAGATGCAAAGGAAATTGGCAGACTATTTAATCTGAGCACTGACAAGCAGGGATTCTTCATGGAGCGGCATCCCAAGCTGGCGCCTCTGGCTACCATGACAGAAGGTATTTTTATCGCCGGTGTTTGTCAAAGTCCGAAAGATATTCCCGATACCGTAGCGCAGGCCAACGGCGCGGCAGCGGAAGCTCTAACGATTGTCTCCATGGACAAAATGGAACTTGATGCGACCACGGCAATGGTCAATCCCGCGTCCTGCTGCGCCTGTCAAAATTGCGTGCGCGTTTGTCCCTATGGCGCGCCATCCTTCAACGAGAGCAAGGGTGTTTCGGAAATAAACGAAGCGCTGTGCAAGGGTTGCGGTCTATGCGCGGCTGTCTGCCCGACGTCGGCCATTATTGCCCGTCACTTTACCAACGAGCAGGTACTGGCGGAGATGGAAGGTCTCATGGAGTTTTAGGTATGGCATTATAAAAAGTCCATATGCTGCGTTGCGCTTCTTTTCGCTTCGCTGCGACCTGCGAAAAAGCAGGCCTCGCTTCGCGAACATCGCGCGCCTTGCCTCTGGAGCTTTTTATTGCGCCATACAATGATTTTATAGAGAGGAAAGTTATGTCATTTGAACCGAAAATATTGGGTATAGCCTGCAACTGGTGCACCTATACAGGGGCGGATCTTGCCGGCACAACCAGATTGCAGTATCCGCCGAATGTCCGGGTTGTCCGGGTTATGTGCTCAAGTCGCATCAATCCTTCCTTTATATTCAGAGCTTTTCAGTTTGGTGCCGATGGAGTTCTTGTGGGCGGTTGCCATCCCGGAGATTGCCATTATAATACCGGAAATCTCTATGCGCGAAGAAGGCTTGCCACGACAAAAAAGATTCTGGAATTTGCAGGAATAGAACAGGGGAGATTCCGGGTGGAATGGATTTCCGCTTCCGAAGGCAACAGATTTGCCGAAGTTATTGAGGAGTTTACAACTCAAATTAAGAATCTTGGCCCCCAGACGAAGTTGAAGATACAGGAGTAGGGTTGGGAGAAAATATGACTGATTTTAAAAAAATCGAAGACCATTTAAAGAAGGAAGCAAAAAGATTGTTGGAGCTAGGCGAAGTGACCATCGTGCTGGCTTATGGAAAAGGCTTTGATGAACAACATCCGATGCCCTATGCGGCGAAAAGTGTTGCGGACGTCGAAAATATCGTATTCAACGAATACTGCACGTATAACATGGCTCGTTATCTTGTCCGTTACCCGCAAGGGACAAAAATTGCAATCGCCGTGAAGGCAGCCGACAGCCGGGCGGTTATTCAGCTGATTCAGGAAGAAAAAGTCAAGAAAGAAAACCTGGTGCTGCTTGGAATTCCCGTGACGGGTATGAGAAATTCCAAGACAGGCGAAGCAATTGATAGCAAGACCACATGCGGCATGGTTAATCCTGTTCTGTATGATGTTTTACTGAGCGAGGAGATCCACGGACAGAAGCCCGTGTCGCCCTACGATGTCCTGGCTGAATATGAAGCGATGGACAATGATGCGCGCTGGGCTTTCTGGAAAAAGGAATTTGACCGGTGTATCCGTTGCTACGCCTGCCGTAAAGCCTGTCCAATGTGTTATTGCGACCCGTGCTTTATTGATCAGCTAAAACCAAAATGGGCGGACAAGGCGCCTCAGTCTCCCGGTAATATGATGTATCATCTGACACGTTTTCATCATCTGGCGGGACGTTGTATTGACTGTGGTGAGTGTTCACGCGCGTGTCCGGTGGACATTCCTTTGTATCTTTTCCATAAGAAGGTGGCCAAGGAGTGCGAAGAGATGTTTAATCAGGCGTCCGGTATGAGCATAGAAGACAAGCCCGTGCTGGTAAATTTCCGAGTCGAAGATTCAGACAAAATTTTGGAGTAAGGAGCCGTTTGTGTTGAAGAAAACAGCAATAGAAAAAATACCCGAACTGGCAGCGGCGTTGATGGATAAGGGGTCGCTTCTTGCCCCCGTCAAAGAAGCCTCCGGTCATAACTTCTCGGAGATTAAAGATCCGCAAAAGGTTGATCTGAATTTCTACAATACCATCATGAGCCCGAAGGGAGCGTTTTTCCCCCATAAGGAAGATTTTATTAAATATAATACAGGCAAGCCCGCGTCAGAGGCCGAACAGATAGAAGTGGATCCCAAACCGGTATTCCTGTTTGGCGTGCGTCCCTGCGATGTCAGAAGTTTCTCCATTATGGATATTCACTTCAATGCCGCGGGAATCGTTGATCCCTATTGGAGCCTCAGAAGAAAAGCAACAACCATATTCGGCTATGCCTACGACTTGAATCAGCCGGTTGATGCCACCGATTTTTATAATTCGCTGGGAATTTATGCTGCCGATACCGAAGGCAGCGACATTTTTATGGTGAAGACAGATAAAGATTTGCTGCTCAAAGGCATTACCCCCAAAGGAGAGGAACTTCTTGCAAAACTCAATACGCTTGTTGATGCGGGAGCGGATGATGAGAAATATTTTGAAGAAACGCTTAAAAAGGGTAAAGAATATAAAACACGTTTCCTGTGCATCGATCAGGACGTCATTGCCAAAAAACTGGAAGCCATTTTCGATAACAACGATTTCTGGATGAAAGCTTCATCCGCATGCCTGAGCTGCGGCGTTTGCACATTTGTCTGCCCGACCTGCTATTGCTTTGACATTTGTGATGATACGATGTTTAGCAAAGGAACGAGGCGCAGAGTGTGGGATGCCTGTATGTTTACAGATTTCACACTGGAAGCGAGCGGCCATAATCCAAGAACACAGGTTTTCCAGAGATTAAGGCAGAAGATAAATCACAAATATTCATACCATGTGAAAAAATACGGCGTAATTTCTTGTGTCGGCTGCGGACGCTGCACGCGTTCCTGTCCGGTCAACATTGATATCTATTCGATTATTGAAGAAGCGCTGAAAGTATAAGTTGCGTGTATTGAAAAAACATTTTTGAGGAAAAAAGATGTCAAATAACAACCCTTACATACCTGTACCGGTTCAGATTGCCAGGATCACAAACGAAGTTGATACCAATGATATCAAAACATTTCGGTTTACTTTTCTGAACAAGGAAGACGAAGAAAAATTTAAATACACGCCCGGCCAATTCGGTGAGCTGTCCATTTATGGCAAAGGTGAATCGCCCATCGGCATTGCCTCTTCACCCACGGACCCTGGCTATGTTGAATTTACCGTCCAGAGGGCGGGAACGGTTGTGCCCGGTATGGTGACTGCGGCTCTTCATGACCTTGATGAGGGCGCTCAAATCGGTTTGCGCGGTCCTTTGGGCAACTCCTGGCCGATTGAATTTCTGGAGAATAAAAATATCGTGGTGGTAGGCGGCGGTTTTGCCTTTACAACCCTGCGTTCGCTGATTAATTACATGCTGTACAAGGACAACCGTAAGCGATTCGGTGAAATCACTGTTGTCTATGGCGCAAGGAATCCCGGCCTGCTCCTTTATAAAGATGAACTTGCCGCATGGGAAAAGAGAGATGATATCAAAACGGTCATCACCGTGGATAAGGGCAACCAAACATGGAAGGGCAGGGAAGGTTTTGTTCCCGCCGTATGCAAGGAAACGGCGCCTTCTCCCAGGAATGCAGTAGCCGTCATCTGCGGCCCGCCCATCATGATCAAGTTTACACTTCCGGTCTTTTTTGAGTTGGGTTTTTCCAAAGAAAACATTCTGACCTCACTGGAGATGCGCATGAAGTGCGGCATTGGCAAATGCGGTCGCTGCAATGTCGGCAGTCAGTATGTCTGTAAAGATGGTCCCGTGTTTTCGCTGGCCCAACTGGATCAACTGCCCCGCGATTTTTAATAATAATGATTAAAGGTTTGCCGGGTTTTGGTAAATCGTAAATGATGTATACTCTTTATCATAGAAGAGAAATGAAAGTTGAACAAGATTCTTGAGAACAAAAAATTATCCGAGAACGTAGTCAAAATGGTATTTGAGGCTCCGGTTGTCGCGCAAAAGAGAAAAGACGGCCAGTTTATCATTTTGCCGGGAAAACAACGGCGCAATTATAGCAGCTTAGAGCGGGGGATTCACTGCAGGATGTCGCGGTGACCGTGAAGCTGCCACCGCGGTACACGAATATTTGTCAAAAAAATAATTAGTTTTGAACTTTCAGGATAATGAAAAGACAGACCGGGTTCGGTCTGTCTTTTTTTGTATATTGCTCATCGGGTTATCTGAATCTGCTATTTTTAAAGCATCAATTCCAAACGTGTTTTTATCATTGATTTTGAGTCGCTATTTCTTTAATCCTCGCCGATTATTTTATGAGGATGAAATACTTAAATAAAACCGGCCAATATTATTGACCGTCGGTCACATATATTAAATAATAATATCAATAACTTATAATAACGATGTCGATAATACTTGACCATAAAATATTGTCAGTGTAGGATAGATAAAATATTGTTATGCAGGAAAATGCAGTAAGGAGGTATGTATATGGCTAAGTATCTCTACAATCAGGAGGCGGTCGAAAACCTCAGGTTGAGCGATACGTCCATTTTGGACAGGTTGGTAGATTTTGAATCGGCCCGCGAAGCGCATCTGAAGAAGGATCATGCCAAAAAAGATAAACGGATGACAATTGGCGAGGCTGTTGCGACTTATGTGAAGGACGGCGATATCCTCACCGACGGAGGATTTTCTTATGTCAGAACGCCGCATCAGGCGTTTTTCGAAGTAATTCGGCAAGGTAAAAAGAATCTCCAGATGATTGGCGCTCCCAATACCAATCAGACTTTTTTTATTTGCTATGGGCTTGTGGAATACTCTCACAATTCTTACACCGGGGCGGAGATGCGCGGAATTGATAAGGTCTATGACCGCGCAATCAAGGCCGGTAAGGTCAAGATTCTTTCCGAATGGAGTCATGGCGGTATAGCTCAGGGATTCAAGGCTGCCCAACTGGGTACCCCGGGCGTTTTCAGCAAACAGATGCTTGGCAGTGACCTGGTGCGCTACAATCCCTACCTCAAAGTTATACAGCATCCTTTGAAGAAAAATAGTGATCCTGCTGTGTTCGTTCCAGCTTTGTATCCTGATGTGGCCTTTATTCATTGCCACGCGGCGGATAAATACGGCAACGCCTATATCTATGGTCCTGCCGTCAATGATCTGGCAGTGGCCGCCGCAGCGCGCAAACTCATCATCACAGCCGAAGAGATCGTTCCCGAAAACGAAATCCGCTACAATAAGCAGGGGCAGATCATTCCGTTCTTCTATGCAGATGCCGTTGTTGAGATGCCCTTCGGAGCTGTTCCCGGAAATATGCCCGGATACTACTACTGGTCGAGGCAATGGTGGGAAAAGTGCATGCGTTTTGGCGGTGTATCCGACGAAAACATTATGGCATTTTGTAATGAATGGATTATGGGCACTAATAATCAGTTCGAATTTGTCGACAAATTGGGAGGCGCCAAGTGGATTGCTGAAGCCCGCCGTCAGACCAAGGCCGCCGAAGGCGACAATGAAGACATTGATTTCTCTTATGAAGAATACACCCTGAAACACGATTCAGGGCTCTATTATTAAGCAAGGAGGACACCATGCAAGACTTAAATGCTCCAGCCAATCCGCTAGAAACATTGGCTTATATTATCGCACAACAGATTAACGATCATTCGATCGTGTATATCGGAACAGGAATCCCCATGGTGGCCGGGATTCTGGCCAAGAAAACCCATGCCCCCAATATTACCATTGTTTATGAATCAGGCGGGCAGGATCCGATCGAGGGAGATATGCCCTGGTCGGTGGGCTGTCCCTTTACCTGGCGCAAATCACCAACCATTATGGAAATGTCATATTCTTTCGCGCAGTGTTACAATGGATATGTGGATATCGGATTTTTAGGCTTTGCCCAGGTG
>JBEKUA010000022.1:0-8355 GCA_049515495.1 Smithella sp.
TGGCTTCATCTCTGGCCATTCTAAAATTGACTCATTCCAAACGTATTCAGGGAGACGCGGCTATCGGTGTTGTTTCTTCAGTCGGCATCGCCGCGGGTATTATTCTGGCAAGTTTATCCAATGGTTATAATATTGATTTATTCAGCTACCTTTTCGGCAATATCCTCACCGTTACAAGAATTGAACTCACTCTCTCTTTTATCGTTTTTCTCACCGTCACAGCCATAGTAATCATTTTCTATAATGATTTCTTTGCTGTAACTTTCGATGAAGAATTAGCCCGGACAATGGGTATTAAAACAAGACGAATCAATGCTATTCTCTTTCTACTGACGGCGGTAGCTGCGGTTTTAGCCATGAAAGTCGCAGGCATCATGCTCGTTTCGGCTATGCTGATTTTGCCTCCTTTAACTGCCTTGCAGCTATCCTTGAGCTTTAGAATGACCATCATTGCTGCTGTATTTTTTTCTATTTTATCAGTAATTTGTGGAATTATTACGGCTTTTCTGTTGAATTTACCGGCCGGAGGAACTATAGTGATCTCGAATATCGGTTTTCTCTTATTCATTTCCGGAGCTAAAAAAATATTACCTTCCAAGAGGTAAAAACATGGTTATATCCTCTTCTGTTTTTAATCGTTCTAATTTAATTTTTCTGATTGCTTTGATTTGCGGAATAACTTTACCACAGGGCTTCCGGGCAGGCAAAACGCTTATACTACCGGCGTTGATGGTAATTATAACCATTACGTTACTGAAATTTCCCCGCGGGTTCTTCCGCCATCCCGGTTCACTTCTGTATTCATCTGTCAAGAGCAACGTAATGAATTATCTCGTTTTGGGAAATTTCATTATTCTGGCAGGCGCTTTTCTGATTCGTAAACAAGAGCTTTGGGTTGGTATGGTGTTGATTGCCGCCATGCCATCCTCATTAGAAATAATACTTCTGGGTAATTTATCGCGCATTGAAAAAATTTCTATTTTTACCGCTTTGGCAGGAACTTATTTAGGGGCATTGTTGATTATACCGTTAGTTGGTTTATGTTTTTTCAAATATATTCATCTGAATCATTGGAATATTATTGTGGTGATATTAGGTTTAATTCTTCTGCCAATGCTGGTTTCCAGGATTATTATAGAAAAAGAATGGGACAATATTATTAAAGAACATGAAGAAACAGCGATAGACTGCAGTTCCTTTATTGTATTTTACGCCATAACGGCAAACAGTATCAATTTTCTTATGAACTGGTCTTCCGATCTTTTTATGATCTCCTTAATCGCTTTTGTCAGCACTTTTTTATTTTACTTCGCAATTAGGCAAGCCGGATTTTATTTTCACGGACAGGAAAACAATATTAATATGTTTATCCTACTGGGCACGATGAAAGACTGCGGACTGGCCGGCGGCATAGCGCTTACCGTTTTTAATCAAGAAGCCGCCATTCCGCCATTGATTTTCGCCATTTTCACTTTCATTTATATGAATTGGCTCAAATACAGGTTCAGACATATTATTAACGATTCAAGTAATAATTAAAAATATGAAATATTAATTTGACAAACTAAAAACCCTTACTATTATAATAAAAAAACGAGAAAGGAGAACAAAAATGGCCATATTATTACCGGAACTACCCTACGGGAAAGATGCGTTAGCACCAACCATCAGCGCCAATACTTTGGATTTCCATTATGGCAAGCATCACAGGGCCTATGTGGACAATTTAAACAAATTAATTGGCGGCACCGATCTTGAGAAAAAATCATTGGAAGAAATTATTATGATTTCTTCTAAAGATTCAACAAAAGCCGGTATCTTCAATAATGCCGCCCAGATTTGGAATCACTCCTTTTACTGGCAGTGCCTGAAAAAATCAGGAGGAGGGCTACCCGGCAAAGCGATCGCGGCAAAAATAAACGACACATGGGGGAACTATGATAAGTTTGCCGAAGAATTGAAAAACGCAGGCATGACACAGTTTGGCAGTGGCTGGGCCTGGTTGGTTTTAGACGGAAGTCAGCTAAAAATAACGAAGACAGCCAATGCCGATACACCTTTGGCCCACGGTCAAAAACCGCTCTTAACCATAGATGTCTGGGAACATGCTTATTATCTGGATTATCAAAACCGAAGGCCGGATTATCTTGCCGCTGTGATTCAAAATCTGATCAACTGGGACTTCGTCAATGCTAATTTAGGTTGACTTGACCTTATAATGATGTCCTATATAAAAAAGGAGGCTTAATAAAGTCTCCTTTTTTATATCTTATAGAAACAGGCAATGATTGTTATTTCTTTTTATCAACTCTAACCTTAAGTTCTTTTCCTACTTTAAAGAAGGGCAATTTCTTCGGTTCTACCTGGATTTTAGTTCCGGTTTTAGGATTTCTTCCTGTATATGATCCGTATTCTTTGACTACAAAGCTGCCAAATCCTCTGATTTCAATACGACCGTTTTTCTTCAGCTCGTCGGTAAATCCTTTAAAGACAAGATTAACAACATCAATTGCTTTTTTTTCTGTCAAGTTTAACTTACTGCTTAAAGTTTCAATAAGACCGGATTTGTTCATAGACCCTCCTTATACTAATTACGACCATGAATAGCCATAAGTGGTAATATATGTCTGTTTTCTCTATGTTAGAGTTTATTATTTATTTTTTGGCGAATGTCAAGAAAATTTTACCTTCTCTATCACCTTATTATCAAGCAGTTGACCTATTTCTTTTTTAGTTAAATACCGCCACATACCTTCCTTCAAACTGCCTAATCGGAGATCGCCTATTGATTCACGCATGAGATGAGCTACCCTGTGACCAATAGCCTCAAACCCTCTTCTGATGATTCTGTTCTTTCCCTCTCTCAGAGTAAGCCGCAACCAGCAACTTTTATCATTTATTTTCTCCACTTTAAGATTTTCCGGTTTAAAAACAGCATCCGGCAATTTAATTCCCGCTCCCAGTTGTTTTAACTCATCTTTAGATAAACGCCCTTGAATTTTGACCATGTACATTTTAGGTTTCTCAAAACGCGGATGTTGTATTTTCTGAGCAAAATCACCATCATTAGTCAAAAGCAAGAGTCCCCGGGAATCATAATCCAGCCTTCCCACGGGATAGACCCTTTCCGTCACATCGCTTAGCAAATCCACTACAGTCGGCCTGTTTTGAGGATCATGAAGTGTGGTGACAAATCCAGCCGGTTTGTTTAAGATTATATAGAGTTTTATTTTTTCCGGAGAAATGGTTTTGCCGTCTATACGAATAATATCTTTTCGGGCATCTGCTTTAACCCCCATCTGGGTTACCACAACATTATTAACGCTGACGCGCCCTTCGGTTATCAGCTTTTCTGCGTGGCGCCTTGAGGCGATACCGGCTGTCGCAATGACCTTTTGCAAACGTTCTTTCATAAGTCGGGATCTTCTTCTATTTTCTCTTTTTCTTCAATTTCTTGTTCCAGGAGGTCCTGTTGCTGATTAAGTTCTTTCAATTCCCGTAAATTCGGCAAATCAAGGAGATCTTTCAAATTAAAAACTTCCAGAAATTTTTTAGTCGTCCCGTAAATAATCGGTTTACCCGGCACATCTTTACGCCCGACAATACGAATGAGCTTTTTTTCCAGAAGCCCTTTAAGCGGGGCGCCCACATCCACCCCTCGAATACTTTCAATTTCGGATTTAACTATGGGCTGCTTATACGCAACGATTGCCAGAGTTTCCATTGCTGCAGGAGATATGGAATGAGGTTTTGTGCTTTTTAGTTTTTTTACCCATTGGCTGAGTTCAGGACGGGTCCGGATTTGAAAACCGCCGGCGACTTCCTGCAGGTAAATTCCACCCTGCCGCGCATCATATTCCTGTACAAGATTATCGAGAACTTCTTTAATTTCAGTTTTTTCAACTTCCGAAAGGATGACGCTGATCTTTTCGGGCATCAATGGTGTATCGGAAGCAAAAATCAAAGCTTCTATTACTGCCTTCACATTTTCCATTTACGACTCCACGGCCGGAAATATCCGGATAGCTCCAAAATTCGAAGTTTGATAAGCTTTAACCATTCTCAGCTTAATTAATTCCAGCAAGGCTAAAAAAGTATAGATAATGCGACGGCGATCTTTTCTACCACCGAGCAACTCCTCAAAATTTAAATTTTTTGTTACGGTCAATTTCTCCATAATTTCATTAATTATATCAGTAAGAGATAATTTCTCCAAATCAATTTCCATAAGTTCTTTCTTATCTGTCTGCGAAACAATCCGATGGAAAGCCTCTATAAGTTCGAAAACACTCACCTCAATAAGTACGTCTTCATCTCCTGCTGACTCTGCAACCTCGTCCGGTAAAACGGCTGCACGGGTAAATACATCTCTTTCCAAAAGTGGTCTGCTTCCCAGATTCGTCGCGATCTCCTTGAACGTCTTATGCTCCAATAGTTGCCTGACCAGTTCTGCACGGGGATCTTCTTCCTCTTCTTCCGGTTCTTCAGGAGGCGGCAAAAGCATTCTTGATTTGATATGAATAAGAGTAGAGGCCATAACCAGATACTCTCCAGCCAGATCGAGATTAAGCGCCTTGATCATTTTAAGATACTCAAGATATTGCTCAGTAACAAGGGCAATGGGAATATTATAGATGTCAATTTCGTTTTTTTTAATCAGGTAAAGCAGCAGGTCAAGCGGACCCTCAAAGATATCCAGCTTAATAGCGTAATTTGTTGCTTGTTCGTTATCTGTTGTTTGTTCGTTATCCATAATTTATTAATTGCGCAACCCGCGAATGGAGATGAAGCTTTCCGCGGCAAAGTATTGAGAATCTTCGATTCTCAATGGTAATAATAATTATATATTCGCGAGCAAAACCCCAAAGCCCGCGAAGGTGTTTGCTCGCTTGCGAATTTATACGAAATCAGATTTTAACGGCAGTGCGAACTTCATCCATTGTTTTTCGGGCTATTTTTTTCGCCTTGTTATTACCCTCTTCTATGATGTTGTTAATTTCATCTAAGTGACTTACATAGTAATCCATGCGTTCATGAACAGGATTCAGTTCTTCGGCAACATGCCTGGCCAGCATCTTTTTACAATCTGTGCAGCCGATTTCAGCTTTTCTGCAAGCGGCGTCAATTTCCTTAACCTGATCCGATGAAGAGTATAAACCATGGAATGTGAAGACATTGCATATTTCTGGATTTCCCGGATCTTTTTTTCTCATCCGCTGAGGGTCGGTAAACATGGAACTGATTTTCTGTTGTAACGTTTTACCTCGATCACTGATATAAATAGAGTTATCGTAGGATTTGCTCATCTTTCGTCCGTCGATTCCCAGCAACTTTGGCACGCTCGTCAAAAGCGGTTCAGGAACAGGAAATATTTCTTTATAAAGAAAATTAAAACGACGGGCTATTTCACGGGTAAGTTCAACATGAGGGAGTTGATCAACACCGACAGGTACGCCGTAAGCCTTGTACATAATAATATCGGCGGCCTGCAGCACTGGATATCCCAAAAAACCGAAAGTGGACAAATCCTTGCTGGCCAGTTCTGTTTTCATTTCCTTGTAGGTAGGATTGCGCTCAAGCCACGCCAGCGGAGTAATCATGGAAAGAAGTAAAAACAACTCGGCATGCTCCTTAACCGCTGATTGCACGAAAAGAGTGCTCTTTTGAGGATCGAGACCGACACTGAGCCAGTCTATTACCATACCGATGGTGTTATCTTTTATGTCTTGGGTGGAACTGTATTCGCTTGTAATGGCATGCCAGTCGGCAACAAAATAGAAACAATCATATTTGCCGCTTTCCTGCAATACCACCCAGTTTTTTAAAGCGCCATGTAAATTTCCCAGATGCAGCTTACCGGTCGGCCTCATTCCACTTAAAATTCTCTTGGCTTCCAAAACAAAAACTCCTTTATAAATTATAACGCACTAAGGCCTCCGGCATATTGCGCTAAGAAATACGGAGGCCTTAGTTGTACTTAAAACCAAATAAATTATTATTTAACTTTACCGGCCAGTTCGGCACCTGCCTTAAATTTGACGACCTTCTTCGCGGGAATCTTAATGGCTTTGCCGGTCTGAGGATTTCTGCCTTCCCTGGCTTTCCTTTTTACTACTGAGAACGTACCAAACCCGACAAGGGCAAGCCTGCCATTTTTCTTGAGTTCTTTAGCAACTGTGGCTACGTATGTTTCCAATGCTGTTGCTGCTTTTGCTTTGGTAATATCTGCTGCTTTTGCTATAACTCCAACTAACTCTGCCTTCGTCATTTTCTAAAATCCCCCTTTCTTAAAATAAAATTTTTAAATTTTATGATTAACCGTTTCCACGGTTATAACCAGAGTTTTTAACATTTAGACAGGTAAATTGTATCTGCAACCATTATTGGAAAAGCACAATATCCTTCAACTCATCTCAAAAACAAATTTAATTAATCTTGCTCAAACCTGCTTGTTTTCTGGCTTGGATGGGTGCCTTATCCTCTAAATCGGTGCTATGACTAGCATAACAAAGATTAACAATCAAGAAAAAAATAAGTATTTACTTAATAATGTCCTTATATTTAAAAAAATTTGCCTCCCATCAAGACTTGCTCTCTGAAAGGTTTTATTTCAGAACTCGATGCTCATTCCAGCAATAATATCCACATCAGAAAAATTGAATCTCTTCGCGGCAAGCTGCGGAGCATCTCTGATTCGTAGAAAGAATATGGTTCGGTATTCGCTCGCCTATGAATTAATTATCTACAGAACTCACACTGTTTTACAAAAAATAACCTTAAAATCACAACACCCCATAATAAGTGAATCGTAATATCCCTGCCACTTAACATTACTTCTTTATTAATAAATACAACTCTCCTTTTTCCTTGAGAGTGCCAGCGGTGTATTCCGCATTTGTGCCAAAACCGCAGAAAAGATCTACCCTGCCGGGTCCTTCTATGGCAAAACCCTTGTCCTGACTGAGCACAAAGCGGGAGAAATCAACTATTTCTTTAACATGACCTTCCGAGTCAAAAACCGGTTTGCGTAAATGGATAAATGCCAAAGCTCCTTCCGGGAAAAACTCCGGATCAGTAGCGATTGATCTGCCCGGAGTTACTGGTTCGCCTAAAGAACCCACTGGTTCTTTGTCCAAAAAACGAAAGAATGTGTATCTTTCATTGTAGCTTAAGATATCATAAATTTCCTGATCACTCTTTCCCTTTAAAAATGTATAACGATAAGAAGCTTCACTGCTGTTTATTTTATCGCCATCCAGCATGAATTTGGTTATGCTGCGGAAAGGTCTGCCGTTGGTTTGCGCATAACCAACTGTTAAAATAGTCCCATCTTCCAGCTTAACCTTCCCGGAACCCTGTATCTGCAGGGAAAACAATTCCACAGGGTCGTCAACCCAGATAAGTTCCAGTTTCTTTCCCTTCAAAACGCCTTCAATATCGATTTCATGGCGGCTATAGTATGGAACAAATTTACCGTTACTCATCCGGCCGATTTTGTTTTCATTTTTAATCAAATCAGGCGGCACCCGATAAAGAGGGTATTTGTATTTTTCGGTGCGTTCCAGGGAACCTTCAAGCAGAGGTTCATAATAACCGGTAAAAAGGACACTATTGGCAACACCGGAACCACTGATACGATAGATATGAAATCCCTCGGCAACTTTTTTTCTTAAATCAGCCTTATTGTCCGTTCCATGCAGAATCTCGCGAAATGCTTTTAGGGTTTCTTTTAATTGTTGAGCATCAACCAATCCGTCCGCGATTCGGTAAACCTTATCCCGACCGGCATTTTCATAATAATTAATGCTGTGATCTATCGCCAAATCAAGCGACACCGGGTCAAGATCATCCTGGAAATCGATATCCCCAACGGAAACGGGGGTAAACGATTCGAGAGTCCTTACAGAAGATTGCGGAAAAAAACTTACGCACCCACTGAAGAAAATAACCATAATGAAGGGAAGGGTTTTAAACCATGATTTCATAGTTCCACAATCATCGCTACTTCATCACAATAATCGGGATATTTAGAACAGCGGAAACAGTCAGACCAGATTTTTTCCGGCAGCAAATTCCTGTCAATTTCCTTAAAACCTAATTGAACAAAAAATTCTTTTTTATAAGTAAGTGTGAATATTTTAAAAAGTCCCAGAGTAATGGCTTCGGAAATGCAGGCTTCCACAAGTTTTCGGCCAATGCCTTTCTTCCGATGATTTTCATCTACGTAAAGCGACCGTATTTCAGCAAGATTTTCCCAGATTATATTCATTGCACAAATACCGATAATCTGCGATCTGCTTTCATCATAGCAAACAACAAAATCCCGTAAGGAATTATAAATATCCATCAAGGAGC
>JBEKUA010000023.1:0-8334 GCA_049515495.1 Smithella sp.
TAACTTACGAACAAATGGTAACGGCAGCGCGCCGTGTCAAAGAAGCCGGCATTATACTTTCTGTAACGGTAATATTGGGACTGGGCGGTACTGAGAAAAGCATTGAACATGCGCGTGATACGGCGAAAATTTTAACAGATATTGATCCGGACTTTGCCGGTGCTCTTACTTTGATGTTCGTGCCGGAAACAGAATTATATGAAGATTATCTTGCCGGCCGTTTTGTTTTACCTGATAAGTTTGGTTTTATCCGTGAGCTTTATTTGATGATCGCCGAATCCAATTTTACAAATTGCTATTTCACTTCTAACCATGCGTCTAATTATTTATCAGTAAAAGCTTATCTACCCCGGGAAAAAGAAAAAATCTTAAAGATGATCAGTTCAGTAATCAAAGAAGAAGACTTAAGCCGGATCAGACCGGAGTATTTGCGCGGCTTATAATTTGGGGAGAAGCATTTTTGAATATCACAAAAATTATTCTCAAGCTTTTTTTCTGGCGCGACAATAAATATATGAAAAATAAAATTGACGCCGTATTGGCCAGAGCGCAGAAAAGCGGTCTGGTAGATCCTTCCTCGCGGGAAATAATTGAAAATATTTTAGAGTTTACCCATACTTTAGTACGTGAAATAATGATACCGCGTACGGAGATCGTTGCTGTAAGCACGGAGGCGGCGATTGATGAAATTATCAATGAAGTCATCGCATCAAGACATACGCGCATTCCTGTATATAGGGATACTATTGATAATATTATCGGCATCTTAAATGTTAAAGACGTCCTTAGATTCTGGTCGAAGCAAATTACCAAAGAAGATATATTAGCTTGTTTAAGTATCCCGTATTATATTCCTGAGACAAAAAATACCCATTTATTGTTTTATGAATTAAAAGAAAATAAAAAACACATGGCGATCGTTATTGATGAGTATGGTGGAACAGCCGGTTTGGTAACATTGGAAGATCTGCTCGAAGAAATTGTCGGAGAAATCCGTGATGAACACGAAACGAATACGCCTACCGATGGAATTTCCCAATCACCGGATGGATCATTAATATTCGATGGCCGGATAGAAATCGAGAAAATTGAAGAGCACTTAAATATTAACTTGAAAAAAGGCAGATATGAGACGCTAAGTGGTTTAATCCTGAATTCGACTAAAAGAATTCCTCTATCCGGAGAAACATTTCAAATAGAAAATATGGAAATTACAATCGAAAATGCTGATGAACGCAGTATTAAAAGAGTAAAAATCAAGAAAATAAAGATAAATGGTATAAATGAATAATAACACCCAAACCATCAATGATCTTCAATCAGGTTCAATCGGTTTATTTACACGCAATATGGTTTTTTTAGCTGTTTTAAGCGGCATGCTTTTATTTTTATCTTTCCCCAAGTATGGCTCCGGCCTGTTTGCCTGGATAGCTTTCATTCCTCTTTTTTTCACTCTAAAGAAAGCTGCTACATTTACCCAGGGATTGCTTTTAGGTTTTATCACGGGCATCGTCAGCTATACCGGAATAATTTATTGGATTACATTTGTACTTGTAAATTATGGTTATCTTTCGTTATATACCGGTATTGTTTTAATGTTGCTCCTTGCCTGCTATTTAAGTATTTATATCGCTTTGTTTGCCGGATGTATTGTATATTTCCGCCAGAGATTACCTCTTTATTTAACTGCGCCTGTTTTATGGGTTTGTTTTGAGTATGGTAAATCATTTCTGTTTACGGGTTTTCCCTGGGAAAATCTTGGTTATTCCCAGTATCTGAATACTTATCTTCTTCAATTTGCCGATGTTGCCGGTGTATTTGGTTTGTCTTTTTTAATAGTTTTAATTAATGCAACTGTATTTGAAGTTATCAATAAAAGATCTAAAAAAGAATATATAATAGCCTGTGTTGTTTTTCTTATATTGGCCGGAGCATATGCTTATGGTATTTGCCGTTTAGATCAAGTTAATAAAGCCGTACGAAATTCGCCTGGCATGGAAGTATCGTTAATACAGGGCAACATAGATCAGTCTATAAAATGGGATGAAAACTTCAAGAGAGAAACATTAAACAAATATGAGCAACTTTCTTTAAACAGTTTGCCGGGAAATGGAAGTTTAATTGTCTGGCCGGAAACGGCGGCTCCGTTTTTTTTTCAAGATATAAATAGTTTGCACAATCAGATTATAAATTTATCGCATAAAACGAAAAGCTGGTTATTATTTGGTTCTGTGAGTCGTTCGCAAACGAAAAACACTAATGATTATTTTAACAGCGCGTATTTGCTTTCTCCGGAAGGTGGTGTTAAGGGCAGGTATGATAAAGTTCATCTTGTTCCCTATGGCGAATATGTGCCGTATCGAGATATTTTCCCGTTCGTTAAGAGATTAACTGCCGGTATCGGTGATTTGGGACGAGGAGCCGGATTTAATCCGTTATCTTTGGATAATAAAAAAATTGGAATTTTGATATGTTACGAAAGTATATTGCCGTTTGCCGCCAGAATGTATAAAAACAATTCTGCCGGTTTATTGGTTAATATTACCAATGATGCCTGGTTCGGTACAACCTCAGCGCCTTTTCAGCATTTCTCCATGGCAGTTTTTAGATCAGTGGAGACGCGACTCTATTTGGTTAGAGCTGCCAATACCGGAATTTCCGGAATTATTGATCCCGGTGGTCATATCGTTGCAGAAACAAAAATTTTTCAAAAAGATGCCTTGAAAGGTTACGTAAAATTTGTCAATATACCAACGTTTTACGCCAAATATGGTGATATCTTAGTAACAGTCTGTTTTGTGTTAATTATCTTTTATTTTTTAATTAGCTTAAAAGGGAGGGTCAGAAATGTCAGTTGAAAATATGCAGGAAGCAGTAATTAATTTGAAAAAAAGAATAAAGTACATAGGGGACTGTCTTTGACGTTTCTGAAATGAAACTTAAAATAAAAGATTTAGAAGATTTGTCTTTAAAAAAAGACTTTTGGAATGATCAGGATAAAGCTCGCGGTGTTTTGCAAAAAAAGGCAAAGCTTGCAGAAGCCGTGGATAAATGGGAAAAGTTTAATAACGAAATAAACGATATCGAAAATATCGGAAGCATTGCACTTCAGGAAAAAGATGAGCAAGTCCTGAATGATCTGACCGCTGAATTGGAGCAATTGAATTTGGCTGTTAATCAGGAAGAGCTTAAAATGATGCTTAACAGCGATCAGGATTCCATGAATGCTATTGTTTCCATACATGCCGGAGCAGGTGGAACAGAAGCGCAGGATTGGGCGGAAATGTTGTTACGCATGTACTTACGCTGGGCGGAAAAAAAGAAATTTATTACAAAAATAATCGATTCTCTTGCCGGAGATGAAGCCGGTATTAAAAGTGTATCATTTACTATGGAGGGAGAATATGCTTACGGTTATGCTAAAGCGGAAATAGGTATCCACCGGTTGGTCCGTATTTCTCCTTTCGATGCCAGCGCGCGTCGTCATACATCATTTGCATCTGTTTTTGTTTATCCTGAAGTAGATGACGAAATTAAAATCGAAATTAACGAAGATGATCTGCGCATTGATACTTTTCGCGCGGGTGGCAAGGGCGGTCAGCATGTAAATAAAACTGATTCGGCGGTAAGAATTACCCATTTGCCTACAGGTATCGTTGTGCAATGTCAAAACGAGCGTTCCCAGTATCAAAATAAAGCAATGGCCATGAAGTTTTTAAAATCAAGGCTTTATGAGAGGGAACTCCAGTTGAAAAATGAAAAGATTGATGAAGAAAATAAATTGAAAAAAGATATTGCATGGGGAAGCCAAATCAGGTCTTACATTCTGCATCCTTATAAAATGGTTAAGGATCACCGGACAAATCTGGAAAATAACAATGCCAATAAAGTCCTGGATGGCGATATTGATGAATTTATTCAAGCCTATCTTATGAATACAACTAATCATTCTTCAATTAATAGAGGCGACTGATCAATAGATTAATTTACAGAATGATTGTATCTGACGATTGATAATCATTTAGTTTTGGGAAAAAATAAAAACTATGCTATATGATAAAATGTGTATATGTTTATTAATGCGACTATGAAATTTGAGAATGTTTTGAAAAAACAAAGGAGTTGTTTCAATGGTTAGAACCAAAAGCGACTGTGTTGCTTATATTATTATATTTAGTCTGATTTTTGCTCTTCCTCTATTTGGTTGCGCGGAAAATATTGCTAATAAAAGAGCTGATGGAAAAATTATAGTTGCAACCAGCGCCGAGATTACAAAACCAGCAGTAAAAGAAGATCCGTCTGCAAAAGTAGATAGTGAAGTTAATGATCAACATGAAGAAAATAATATGTTGAATTTAAAATCAGACACCGGATCAACACAACAAACCCAAATCAGTGAAGATAAGCAGGATCTAATGGAAAAAGCATTGGAACTGCTGGAGGTTGCCGATAAACTCTGGGAGAAGGGAGATATAGAAAAAACTTTAGATACTCTCGACGAGGCTTATTCTTTGCTCTTGGATGCTAATGGTGATGTGACGATTGCTCAGGAGAAAGATGATTTACGTCTTTTAATTTCCAGACGCATTCTGGCTGTTTATTCGTCCAAGCATACGATCATTAACGGTAAGAATAGTGAAATACCGCTAACCATGAACGCTGATGTGGAAAAAGAAATCAAATCTTTTCAAGGTCCGGAACGTGATAACTTTATTGCTGCTTATCAGCGTTCGGGCATGTACCGTTCTGCTATAATGAAAGAATTAAAAAAAGCAGGAATTCCGGAAGAGTTTTTATGGCTTCCACTGGTTGAGAGTTTTTTCAAAATTAACGCTTATTCCAGTGCCCGTGCGTTGGGTTTATGGCAATTTATACCGTCAACGGGATATAAATTTGGTCTCACTCGCGATGAGTGGGTTGATGAGCGTATGGATGTGCAAGAGTCCACTAAAGCGGCTATTGCGTACTTAAAAGAATTGCATAGCATGTTTGGCGACTGGCTTACTGTTCTGGCTGCTTATAATTGCGGAGAGGGAAGGGTGCTCAGAGTTATATCCAGGCAACATATTAATTACATGGATGGTTTTTGGGATTTATACAGACAACTGCCGAATGAAACGGCTCGTTACGTTCCCCGATTTCTTGCAACATTGCATATAGTCAAAAATCCGCAAAAGTATGGATTTGATGATTTAAGCAATACAGAAAAACCAATTGCCTTTGAGACCGTCAAAGTTAATAAAATGATGAAACTTAAAGATATTGCGGAAAAAATTGAAATATCGGAAGATGTGTTGAATTTACTTAATTCAGAGTTAAGATATAAGATAACACCGGATCATGAATATAATTTGAAGCTTCCTGGAATATGTCTGGACAAGTTCAATTCGGTCGTCAATGACATTCCACAGGCTGAAAAACCTCAGTTTGTTTCTGCCCGCCCTGATTTTATAAAACATAAGGTAAAAAGGGGTGAAACGATTTACTCAATTGCCAGAAAATACGACGTCCCTGTTTCAAGGATAGTATCATGTAACAGATTAGGTTCTAAAAGGAAACTGGTCAAGGGACGAAGGATTACAATTCCGGTAACGAGGGAAAGAAACTATGCGGAGGGCAAATCACATCAAAAAAATTATCGGAAAGAAATTGCATCTCTAGGGCGATACAAGGTTAAAAAAGGAGAAACTCTTTCAATGATTTCACGCCGTTTTTCAATTCCATTGGCTGAATTGAAGGAAATGAACAATTTAAAAACCGGGAAAATCACTGCCGGACGAATATTGAAGCTTTCACAAAACAAAATCAGCGCTGATTCAGAAGATGGAAATGACAACGAGAAGAAGGTAAAAAAGTCAGTTAAAAAATCCAAGATAAAAAAACAGGTATTATCTGAAAATGATGTAGATAAATTAGGAACGAACAAATATCTTGTCACTAAGAATGATAATTTACATAGTATTGCCAAAAAGAATAATATAAATGTAGCCAAGCTTGTGGAATTAAATAAGATATCCATTCATGAAAAAATTGTTCCGGGACAAATATTGGTTGTTAAATAAATATTCTGGAGAATAGAGTCTATTTTGAAAACAGGTTAATTAATTTTTCTTGACAGTTTAGTTGTATTTGTGTTAAATAAGGCTAAATTCGCTTGGATCTGAAAGGACTGAGACGAAAGGAAAACTTAGAGAACATTTTAAAACCTTTCGTCTTCCGACGGAAGGTTTTTTTAGTTTAAGATGAGAATTATTAAATCAATAAAACAAATGCAGTCTTTTTCCACAAGTCTCAGGATGGATGGAAATAAAATAGCATTTGTTCCCACCATGGGTTACTTTCACGAAGGTCATCTTTCCCTTATGAAAGAAGCGAAAAAAATGGATGATTGCTTAGTCGTCAGCATTTACGTGAATCCCACGCAATTCGGTCCCAAGGAAGATTTCTCAAAATATCCCCGCGATTTAGATCGTGATTTGAAAATGGCTGAAAGTGTAAATGTCGATGTGATATTTTTTCCGCCGGATAAGGAAATGTATCCCGCGAATTACCAAACCTATGTTGATGTGGAAAAAGTAACTCAAAACCTGTGTGGAATGTCACGTCAGGGACATTTTCGCGGCGTTGCAACTGTCTGTAATAAATTATTCAATATCGTTAAACCTGATTTTGCTGTTTTCGGAAAGAAAGATTTTCAACAGTTTGTTACGATAAAAAGAATGGTTGACGATCTCAATATAGACATTCAAATAGTAGGTTCACCCACAGTGCGCGAGTCAGACGGACTGGCAATGAGTTCCCGTAACAAATACCTTAACAAAGATGAAAGAAAGTCCGCCCTAACTTTATTCAAGGCTCTAAAATTAGCCCAAAAACTTTATTCAAATGGAGAAAAAAAGTCATCAGTAATAATAACTGAAGTAGAGAAATTAATTAAAAGAGCTTCCTTTACCGCAATCGATTATATTAAAATATGCGACACCCGGACGCTTAAAGATGCTGATAAAATTAAAAATCAGTCCGTTATAGCGTTGGCCGTAAAAGTTGGTAATACAAGACTGATCGATAACCATGTTTTTGGCGAAAAACTGGATAGATAATATTTAGCAAGGAGAAATTAATTACTATGCAGAGATTTATGTTAAAATCAAAAATTCATCGCGCCACGGTAACGGATGCCGATTTGCATTATGAAGGAAGCATTTCTATTGACGAAAAGCTTATGGAGGAAGCACAAATAATTCCTTATGAACAAGTTGCGATATATGACGTAGACAATGGAGAAAGGTTTACGACTTACGCCATTAAAGGCAAACGTAATTCCGGAACAATTTGTCTCAATGGAGCGGCTGCCCGTAAAGTGGCTAAAGGAGATTTAATCATCATTGCCTGTTATGCTCTTGCCGAAGACGAAGAGGCCGTTAAATGGACGCCTAAATGTGTTTTTGTTGATAGTAAAAACAAAATAAAGAAATTAAAAAAGTAACCGATCATTTAGCAGTATTAAATTAAGCATTTGATATTTTTCAAAAATAAATGAAAAATATTTGTCCGTTATCTTCATTTTATCAATCAATATTACAGCGATAATAAAAAGATTAGACTCATTTAAGCAGATGTGTTAGTCAAACAATTTAAATTTAAACTGTTTTAATATAAAATAGGCACAAGGAGATTAACGAATGCAAATTACTTCCGAGAGTGTAAAGGTTGGACATCCTGATATAGTTTCCGATTCAATCGCCGCAAACATTATTGCGGAAATATTGAAAGAAGAGCATAAAATAGGCATGGATATAAATTGCATGCCGCACTGCGGCCTGGAAATATTTCTGGGTAAAGGTCTTTGCGTTATCGGCGGAGAAATTTCCACACGGGTTTACATCGATGTTGAAAAAGTCGCCCGGCAGACAGTTTTAAATATAGGTTATAACGATTATGCGCTTGGTCTCAACGGCAATTCAATGGGTATACTCAATGCTATCATTCCACAGTCGCCGGATATCAACATCGGGAGCAGAGCCAATTTAGGTAAACACAAAGAAATCGGAGCGGGCGATCAGGGAATTATTTACGGATTCGCCTGTGATGAAACACCCGAATTGCTGCCGCTGCCTTACGTTTTAGTTAACAGAATGATGCGCGCGTTTGAAGATTGCGGAAATTTATTTTTCGCGCCGGATGGAAAAGGGCAGGTAACAGTGGATTACGACAGTAACTGGCGGCCCCAAAGAGTAGCGACGGTGCTTATGTCGAACGCAATAGATTATAGACATGTTCCCGCTAAATCCCGTTTTGTGGTTGAAAAAGAGGCACGCAAAATCGCCATGAATT
>JBEKUA010000024.1:0-8311 GCA_049515495.1 Smithella sp.
AATAATCCATTTAGCCCTCCTAAATTAAATTATCGATTTCATTTCTGTTAATTTGCAGATAAAATAATATTTTTTTAACAAAGAAACAAATAATGTTTAGTTTTATTACTTTTTATTTGTGGCTCAATTTTGGTTCAGCTATTATTTAAATAAAACATAATGATCATAAATAGATATGGCGGAAGTGCATGGGAATCGAACCCACCCTGGACGGTTTTAGCGCCCAACACCGGATTTGAAGTCCGGGAGGCCCACCAGTGACCTTGGCACTTCCACCTGCAAACTTAACCACAAAACCGCTATGTGTCAACACGCAAAAAATATCGGCGAAATTCCCCAAAGCGGATATTCCAGATTTTGCCTTATCTTTTAATTTCCCCCGGTAATATATAAACATGCAGCTTTCGGAGTATACGCAGATGGAGGAATCTGTCCATTTTGCGCAGAGCAAGGTAGAGCCTCCATATTATGCGGCTGGAAATTGACAAGAATTGTCTTTAGGACCTTTTCCACGGAAATCATTTCCAATCTCCATTTAATTTATGAGCGACAGTTTACGAAAGACAAGACTTATGTCAAAAGATATTGGGAGGCATTGATTTTCAATGGTAATTTCCGAAAAAGAAATTTTCAATTGAATTATCAGGGGAAGAAGGTTAGATAACATTTCAACTTACCCATTTTGGCCCATTCTGGATTGAAGAGCTGTTTTTCGTTCAGAATGGGGCAGAATGGGTTTTGGTGTTGTGTTATTTTAAAGAAAGTTTGGTTGTAATCAGTGCGAAAACTTATCACAAAAAAAATTAATAAAGGTACTGAACATCTCCATAATCTTATCCGGCAAATCAGTGAAGGTTCGGCAAAGGTTGATGTCAGCGGACTTAACGGCGCGGCTCGTCCATTCTTAGTATCTCTTCTTTTTGAACGGCTGGAAAGGCCGCTGATTATTGTTTGCCCTGAAGAGAAAGAAGCGGCGGCCTTCGCGCGGGATTTGTCTTTGTTTCTGGGGGAAGAATCCGTATTTCATTATCCTTCGCTCGATTTTTTGACAATCGACATGTTTGCTCTTCAGAAGGAAGAAGAGTTAACCCGTCTGGAAGTCCTTACCCATCTGCAAATAAAAACAAAAACCATCATTGTTACTTCCGTAATAGCCTTGATGCAAAAAGTGACGCCGCTGGCCGTGTTTAATGACTATCTGCAAATCATTTCGTCAGGCGATACTCTAAACAGAGACGACTTTTGCTCCCGCCTGATTTCAGGCGGCTATAAAAGAGAAAGCCTGGTAGAGGAAAAAGGGGAGTTCAGCATCCGGGGCAGCATTATTGATATATTCTCTCCGGCTGAAAAAAATCCGTTGCGTCTGGAAATGTTCGGCGACGATATCGAATCCATCCGGACGTTTGACGGTTCCTCTCAGCGTTCGATAAGCGTGGCGGATGCCTTCATAGTCGGGCCTGCCAGTGAGTTAATCATCAATCCCTCAAATTTAGAACTGGCGGTCCGAAATATCAGGCGGCGTGCCGACGATCTTTCTCTACCCCGCGAGATTCGCAACCGTCTGGTGGATTCCCTGAAGAACGGTTTGACCAATTCTATCAATCCGATATTTTTACCGCTGTTTTATGAATCATACGATAATAACAGCAGGCTTTCGCGCGATAAATTGTCGAGTCTATTTGATTATCTTTCGAAAAATACTTTAGTCATTCTGGATAATCCGCTGGCCGTGAATCAGGCCATCGGGAATGCGGGGCTTCATATTGACAAGTTGTTGTTTAAAACTAAAAATAGCGGCAAATTTTATCTGGAAAAAGAAAACACTTATGTCGATCCAACCGGTATCACGGCAGGTCTGGACAGGTTCGGACAGGTTTCTCTTGCCGGCCTCAATCTGGATCAGGAAAAAGATAATGCTGCAGCCACGGTCACTTTTGAAACTGACCAATATCTTTGTACGGGAGAATTACTTGCCGGGGAGATTAAGGAAGACGCGTATTTGCGGTGGACCGCGGAAAAGATTAAATCATGGCTGTCCGAAGATATGTTTATATTTTTATTTTGTCCGGCTCCGGAGGCCCTTCAACGGATGAAGCATCTGCTTTTGTCCTATGATTTGCCGGTACAGATTTCATCTTCCCGGGATTCAGTTCTCGAAATTATTGGCCGCAACGAGGGGAATCCCCAGCTTGTTTTGCTGGAAGGGGAAATTTCCACCAGCTTTGTTATACCGGCAATGAAGCTGGTATTTTTAAGCGAAGAAGAAATATTTGTTAAAAAAGCTCCCCGCCGGCGTGTCAGGCCGATGCGGGAAGGTTACTTTATTAAGTCTTTCGGTGATTTAAAAGAAGATGATTTCATCGTTCATACTGATTTCGGCATCGGTATTTATCGCGGATTGAAAAAAATCACCGTGGGCAGGATCGAAAACGATTTTTTAATCATTGAGTATCAAGACGGCGACAAACTCTACATTCCCGTTAATGCTCTGGAGAAAATTCAGCGCTATCTCGGACCCGACGGTTATGTGCCGAAAATTGACAGGATGGGTGGGACTTCCTGGGAAGCGGTAAAGGAAAAAGTTAAAAAATCGGTGCGGGAATATGCCGAGGAACTGGTCGCCATTTATGCCGCCCGCGAAGCACTGGAAAGAAAATCGTTTGCGCCGCCGGACCGGATTTACGAAGAATTCTGTTCCACATTTGAATTTGAAGAGACACCGGATCAGGACAAAGCGATTGAAGATATTCATCTGGACATGGATGATTCCAAACCGATGGACAGGTTGATTTGCGGCGATGCCGGTTTCGGTAAAACGGAAGTCGCGATCAGGTCGGCTTTTCGGGCTGTGATGGACGGCAAGCAGGTTGCCGTTTTGGTGCCCACGACTATTCTGGCGGAACAGCATTATCAGACTTTTTCCCGACGTTTTCGGGATTTTCCGGTGCGTGTTGAGGTGTTGAATCGTTTTAAAAGCGCCGCCGAACAAAAGAAAATTATTGAAGAGATGAAAAATCAAAAGGTGGATATTGTCGTGGGGACGCATCGCCTGCTCCAAAAGGACATCGAATTTAAAGATATAGGGCTGGTAATCATTGATGAAGAACAGCGCTTCGGGGTGGCGCATAAAGAAAAATTAAAAAAAATGCGGACGCTCGTTGATGTGCTCACGCTCTCAGCAACACCGATTCCGCGCACGCTTCATCTGTCGCTTGTCGGCATCAGAGATTTATCCATTATTAATACGCCGCCGGAAAATCGTGTATCCATAAAAACGTATGTGCTGGAATTTGATGAGGACGCGATTAAAGCCGCAATAGAGAAAGAACTGGCACGCGGGGGACAGATATTTTTTGTTCATGACCGGGTGCGCTCAATTTATTCGATGGCCCGTCTTGTGCAGCGTCTGGTGCCCCAGGCGAGAGTCGGAGTGGTCCATGGTCAAATGAAATCCGCGGAAATTGAAAAAGCAATGACCGGATTTATCCGGCATGAATGTGACGTTCTGGTTTGCACCACTATTATCGGCTCTGGTTTGGACATACCCTGCGCCAATACAATAATTATTAACCGCGCCGAAAAGTTTGGATTGGCGCAACTCTATCAGATACGCGGCCGCGTGGGCCGTTCCAGTCAGGAAGCTTTTGCTTACCTGCTATTGCCCCGGGGAGCGATGCTTTCCCGCGAAGCCATGAAAAGATTACAGGTCATTAAAGAATTTTCCGAACCCGGTTCCGGATTCAGGATAGCATATAATGATCTGGAAATTCGCGGTGGAGGAAATTTGTTAGGCATTTCACAGTCAGGTCATATTTCCGCTGTTGGTTATGAACTTTATACCGAATTAATGGAAAAGACGGTTCGGGAAATTAAGGGAGAAGAAATTGGTGAAGAGGAATTACTGCCTGAAATTCAGTTGGGAATTTCTGCCTTTATTCCCGAAGAGTATGTTCAGGATGTTCATCAACGGCTGGTATTGTATAAAAGAATATCTCTGGCCGGAAGTGATGAAGACATAAATCAGATTAAAAGTGAGCTGAAGGATTGTTACGGGGATCTGCCCGCATCCGTGGGTAATCTTTTGCAGGTTATCAGTATAAGAAATTGTCTTAAACCATTGAAGGCTAAAAAGATGGGCTATGACGGCAAATATTTATATATTTTCTTCCGGGATAATTCTCCGGTTGATCCCGCAAAGATTATCGCGCTTTATCGTAAGAAAATTAAGGATTTACGTTTTACGCCGGATTATAAATTGTATGTGCCCGCGCCAGCCATTCACGGAAAGGAAATATTAGAACAAGCCAGGTTGTTATTAAAGATGCTTGCCCAATAACCGCAAGCAGGGTATAATGAAATGTTATGATTACTGTAAAGTCGCGTTTTGATATTTTTTCTATCATCCGGACATCAAAGAGGATAGCCCTGAGTCGTTACGCTGTTCCATGTTTGCTGATGCTGAGTTTTATTGTTGCCTGCGATAAGATTGATATTTTTTCGCGGCCTTTCGTAGCCACGGTTAATGGTTCCAAAATTTATCTTGATGATTATCAGTCCCGGTTAGATCAAAAAATGGATATGGTGCCCAAAGATATCTTAGTTCAACCGGAATATATGAAACGATTCGAAGAAGAAGTTTTAGACAACATGATTACGGAAAAAATAATGTATTTGAGGGCGCAGGAGTTGAATATATCCATAAGCGAAATCGAGTTGGAGAATAAAATCAAGGAAATTAAAAAAGATTACGGAGGAGATTTTACCAGCCAGTTTGCGCAGGAAAATGTAAAATATGAAAACTGGAAAGAAGACTTCAAGAAAGAGATGCTTTTTCAAAAGCTTATCGCCATGGATGTCAATGCCAAAATTAAAATATCAGATGATGAAGCTAAAGATTATTTTAATGAACACCGTAATAATTACAAAAAAGAATCCCGCATAAGGGTCGCGCAGATCATTGTCCGGGATTTGGCAGCAGCTCAAAAAGCAGTGAAAAGATTAAACGCCGGAGAAGATTTCGCCAAAGTGGCCGCCAGTATGTCTATCGGCCCGGAAGCTCACCACGGTGGAGATCTGGGATTTGTTGCCAGAAGGGTTATGCCGGAACCCCTGGATAAAACTATTTTCAAAATGCAGGTTAGTGAGATAAGTCCGATCGTTCAAAGTTCTTATGGATTTCACGTTTTTAAAGTCTTGGAAAGTCAACCGGCAAGAGCCGGAAATTTTACGGATGTCCGGGAAGATGTTATTGCCGATATCAGGCAGCAAAAAGAAGACGCGGCTTTTATAAGCTGGCTGGAGGATTTAAAGAAAAAAGCAGTCATAAAAAAACAAACCAATATAAAGTTAAAGAAAGTAAATAAGTAAAATTAAACAAGGGAGGAATCGTTGTGAAGTTTTACAAAAAGTTTATTATAATTTCATGGAGTGTAATACTCTTGTGCGTGCCGGCTTACGCCGGGGTAGTCGATAAAATTATTGCTGTTGTAAATGATGAGGTAATAACGCTTTCCGAATTTAACGCGGCATTTGAACCTTATCGGAAAAACATCGAAAATACTTATAAAGGCAATGATAAAGAAGCTGTAATAAAACAGACGAAAGATGCCTTATTTCAACGAATGATTGATGGCATTCTGATAGAACAAGAGGCAAAAAAAACGGGTATTAGCGCTACCGTCAAGGATGCGGATGTTATGGCGGTGATTCAGGACGTAATGACTAAGCAAAAATTGAGTATGCAGGACTTTTTGAAAAATCTTGATAAAGAGGGCAACTCCATTGAATCTGTTAAAAAAGAGATAAGGTCGCAGTTGGTTCGTATGCGGCTGCTTCGACGGGAAGTAAAAGACAAAGTACTTGTAAGTGATGAGGAAATTGGCGAATATTATAACAAACACCGCGAGGAATATGAAGGCAAGGAAAGTGTGAGGATGAAACAACTTTTGCTTTTACTGCCTTCCGGCGCGGATAAAACTACAAAAATGAAAATAAAAAATGAAGCTCTGCGCTTGCGCGGACTTATTATGAACGGGGAATCTTTTGATTTACTGGCCGCGAAATATTCTCAGGGACCGGCGGCAGCGCAGGGCGGTGATGTTGGATTTATCGAAAAAGGAACAATTATTCCGGAAGTTGAAGCAGCGGCCTTTAGCCTTCCCTTAAATCAGGTAAGTGAATTAATTGAATCAAGTTTAGGGTTTCATATCATTAAGGTGGTTGATAAAAAGGGCGCCGGATTGAAACCGATTGCTATGGTTCGGGAAGAAGTAAAGACAAAAATTGAAGATGAAAAATTAGATAAGAAATTTGATGAATGGATGTCTTCCATTCGGGCTAAGTCGCACATCGAAACAAGATTGTAAAAAAAGTTATAGAAGTAAAAATATGGATGCAATAAGAATCAGAGGGGCCTCTCAGCATAATTTAAAAAATATAAGTTTAGATATACCTCGAGATAAGTTTGTCATCATTACCGGTGTGAGTGGTTCCGGCAAGTTATCGCTCGCTTTTGATACTATCTACGCTGAAGGTCAAAGGCGATATGTTGAATCACTTTCCACCTACGCGCGTCAGTTTATCGGACAAATGGATAAGCCGATTGTGGAATCAATAGAAGGCTTATCGCCCGCTATAGCTATAGAGCAGCGCACAGCCAGCCATAATCCGCGTTCAACAGTAGGTACAGTCACTGAAATATACGACTACTTCCGTCTTTTCTACGCCGCTATAGGCGTTTGTCATTGTTACCGCTGTGGACGCGTTATTAAATCGCAAACGATAGATAGCATTCTGGAGAGTGTTCTTTCCCTTCCGGCAAATACGTCATTCAGCATTATGGCGCCACTGGTGCGCGGGAAAAAAGGTGAATTTCAGAAAGAATTAAAAAAACTTCAGAAAGAAGGATTTGCACGTGTCCGGATTGACGGAAAAATTTGTGATCTGGCAGAAGATATTGTTCCGGAAAAGAATAAGCGCCATGATATTGATCTTGTTGTTGACCGTCTGGTGTTAAAAGAAGGTGTGAGAAAAAGATTACGCGATTCTCTGGAAATTGCCGCCAGTCGCGCTGAAGGACTCGTGCGCATCGTCCTTGTCAATGGTGAAGAAATGCTTTTCAGCGAAAAATATGCCTGTCCTGATTGTGGGATAAGCATGCCCGCGCTCACCCCCCGTATGTTTTCCTTTAACAGTCCCTATGGCGCATGTCCTGATTGCAACGGTCTTGGTTCCTGTATGCGCTTTACGGAATACCTGGTTGTGCCGGACGCGGGATTGTCTTTGAGGGAAGGCGCTATCGCTCCCTGGGCGGGCAGAAACTCTCTTTATTATTATAATATTTTAGACGCACTTAGCACTCATTATGGATTTGATGTTAATACGCCATTTAATAAATTGCCGGAAAAAATTCAAAAAGTTCTTCTTTACGGATCAGGGAAAGAAAATATTAAATTTTATCATGATCGTTCAAATAAAAGATACTTTGCTCACCGGCCGTTTGAAGGAGTGATCAAACAACTGGAACGCCGCTGGAAAGAAACAGCTTCGACAGCAGTCCGTAATGATTTGATGCGTTACAATGATTTAAGCGCCTGCGATACTTGTCATGGAGCGCGTTTAAAAAAAGAAACACTTGCTGTTACAGTTATGGGCGAGAATATCTATGAACTTTGCCAAATGTCCATCCGCGACTGTTTTAATTTTTTCGAAAAACTGGAACTATCACCACAGGAAAAAAATATTACCGAAAGAATTATCAGGGAAATTAAAAGCCGGCTTCAATTTTTGCTGAATGTCGGCATGGATTATCTGACTTTGGAGAGATCCACATCATCTTTATCGGGAGGGGAAAGTCAGCGCATCCGGCTGGCCACACAAATCGGTTCCGGCTTAATGGGAGTCTTGTATGTGCTTGATGAGCCCACTGTCGGACTGCATCAGAAAGATAATCTGCGCCTGATTGATACTTTAAAAAAACTGCGCGATATGGGCAATACCGTGCTTGTTGTGGAGCATGACGCCGATATGATGCTTGCCTGCGATCATATCGTGGATATAGGTCCGGGTGCCGGAACACAGGGAGGCGAGATAGTTTTCCAGGGAAGTCCCGGTGAAATTTTGCAAAGCGATCATTCGCTTACAGGCAGATATTTATCGGGGAAAGAGTCTATAGCGTTGCCGTCAAAAAGACGGTCAATTCCGAAACGACATATTACTCTAGAGGGAGCCACTGAAAATAACCTCAAAAATATTGATATCAAAATACCTGTAGGAGTATTTACGGCGGTAACCGGCGTATCCGGTTCCGGTA
>JBEKUA010000025.1:0-8239 GCA_049515495.1 Smithella sp.
CTCGACAAATCTCAGCCTTTCCCTCCGGATTCCGGTTGAATAGCTTACTCAGATCGGTAGCTGGATTCAGACTTGCGACGTCAAAGATACAAAGCAGAGTCTTCGATATGGGAAGGGTTGATAGGTCAAATTTTCTAAATATGTCAAGACCCGCCCGCCCTTGGTCATAGCCTAGATCAAAAATATACAGCCCGTTTTCTGGCGGCGAATAGGCCGATAGCTCATCGATTAAGGCGCGCCCATCGTTCCCACTTGCCGATTCGCACACAGTGAAGTACCGGCCAGCTGGAAGGTCGTGAAAACCCGCAAAACGACGATCATGCTGTTCTTGGTAATCGAACTTGATGAGCGGCAGTCTGACCTCCCATTCATGGCGCTTTTCTGGGGCGAGCGAAGCATACGACCAAAGATTGGAGAACGCCGTTCGTAGAGCTGCTGCTTCAACATAGTCGTACTTGGTTATGTCCACTTGCTTCAGCCATCCATGGAACGTGGTGAGTGGAGCACCAGTGTTTTGATATTGACTAGCCATCACGAGTTCCCTACGCCCAACAATGAATATACCCGCCGGATATTTTCCGAAATTTGTTGCAATCCTACCCTATTACGTACGGAATGAAAAGTAAAAACACACTATAATATCAAGCATAATGAAATATTGACGTTGGGTATTTCACGATAATAAAGACCAAAAGTCTGGTGGGTATATCATAGGAAATTTGTCCAACGACTATCGGATTGACCGTAACATGACCTTAACAATTTTAAAATATAGTTAATGATTATCATTTGAAATCTTGCATTTTTGTTGAAGCTGACGTTTTGTGGATAATAGGAAGTAAGAATGATGCTACTAATCCACGTAGTCTATCTTTTCTTGATTTCTTTTTGGTAAATTTCAGTCAGTTTCTTATTTGCCTCTGCAAGTTTCTGTTGTTCTTCTTCAATTTTTTCATTTATAATTCTAATCGCTTCTTCTCTTGAACATTTGTTAAGGTCAATTCCTAGCCTATTTAGTTGTTTGATAAATATTTTGTCAACCATATGTTCTTTATAAGTTCCATTAAAATATCTTTCTTGGGAATAACGTAGCGATCGGCTGGATTGATTTATTTATACGCTTTTTCGTGCAACCCATTGTGTATGTTCTCTTGAGAAAGCTGATTCACTATTCATTACAAATTCAGACAAATGAGATTCATCCTTTACCGAAACAGCTTCGCCCTTTATTAATACAATTTCATGAGCAGCCAATGTGAAACTTGCGTGGAGTTCATTGTGTTTTTTTGCCTGAACCCACGTTAATACAGCACTTGCCGCTGCAGCTACGACCGCTATGGGTAAAGAGGCTGTTGGTTCTTTGATTCTATATAGAAGCATGATTATCGCTATGGAATGAAATAATATCGATACAGCAAACCATTGTTTTGCACGACGCTTGTTTAATTGCGACTTTTTTGAATAGCAAATAGATTGATTATCAATTCTATCACTTTTGTAAATATCAAGTCTATCCTGCCATGGCAGAATGCGAATAAAAACCATTTTATTTGAAATTGCCTCTCCCAAGTCAGGAGTCCATTTTAGGCAACCTGACAATGAGCGATTTTCATGAAGGATTTCTTTCAAATCCGACAATAATTCTCTATGTGCTTGTTCTTCGCTCATTGCCTTATCATATGGTTCGGCTTTCATCATCCAGCGCCATGTTCGCGTTTTAACAGATTCTGCAACTGCTCTACCGTTATACCAAATGTCATCTGGCTTTTTCACTTTAATCCAAATAAGAATTCCCAGCGTTATTAGGAATAATGCAACTGATACAATTGCCCCATACACTTCTTGTGGCCAATTAAAAGAAATAAATGCTGCTGCAACAAGTAAAATCAAGTAAAGGCGAAGCGCATTAAAGTAGTTATTTTGAGCTTCTAATGATGCACTATCTGCAGCATTGTATAATGCGGGGAAATCACTTTCTTCCATTTTCATTTAATCAATATCCTAATTGTTTATAGACACTATCTTTGTAAGAATAGTTATCGTTATCTTTATGCATTGAATAATGTTCAATTGCATGAGCAATAATCACCGGTGAAAAAGGGACAAAAATTGCACCGATGTCTCGTATTATTGGTGGGCATGTATTTCGATCAATCGATCTTGAACCATCGAGGTTAACACCAATGATCGTGCAACCCTTTTCAATTGCAACTTCTGCCTCCCATCTTACATATTTATACTTGCTTTTTGTGTCCTGACCTATGAGTAAAAGATATTTTCCGGCTAAATTTATCCTTTCGCGACATTTACGCTTAATATAGTCTTCATTTTCGGAATTGATTTCATCCTGTAATTGGCAGTCGGAAAAGTTGAAATCGATATTTTTGTTTGCCTTCCAAGCTTGCATCAGCCGATAGTAATGTATATCTGTACTACTAAATCCAACGAATGTTCTTGGTAATCCCATAATGCCCTCCTTTTGGCGTATAATATTGTTTACATGGATTGGTGCTAATACTGCAAACGTCCATCGATTACTGGTAACCTAGCATGAAATTAAGAAAATAAAAATAAGGACTTCAGGAAGTAATGTTTATATATTAAATATGGATTTATAATTCATGTAATAGTTAAGATTTGAAATCAAGGATAGGTTTTTAATGTTATCAAAAAACATGATAATCTATTTGAAATTAACTCGTTAACAAGATTCTATTAATATTAATTTTTGAGTGAAAGTTAATATTAAACTATCCTATTATTTTTTAAATACCTCCGAGGGCTGGCGGCATGTCAGCCTGCAAGCATACCACCGCTTCGCCCTTGGAGGATCCCAGCCTGTGGCTCTCAGGTGGGATAACGGAGGAGGTGTTAAATTCTGTGGGGGATTGACCTGTTTCCCTTGCGTTCATCTCGATCCCTTTCTTTTGCTTCCTCTGCCTTGAGCTGTTGGACTTTTTTCGCCACCAGTTCATTTACGCGTGATTCACTCAAAATTCGTTTCCCTGCAATGGCTTTTTCCCTGTCAGTTTGTGGCGGAAAGACATCATAAAATTCTTGGACGGGAAGCGGATCAGGCAACTTAGATAGCATGAGCATTTTAACGGCGCACTGGTTTATTTCTCCGGCTCGCCGCTTTATAAAGTTATATATCTGTTCGCTGTCCGCTTCATCCTCTCGTAAAGATGGATCATTTTTAAAAGCATATTCCCGACGCGCCTCAATTAACCAATCCTTACTGACAATGTCGTCCGGGCTTAAAGCTGCGGCCTGAATATAGGCAAGATTACCTTGTATCTTGTCTCTCCGGTATCGTGGATCAATTCCACGTAGCAGTTGCCGAATTTCCTGAAAGCGCAATTCTTGCAGCATCGCCTTCGTCGGGTCTGATGGCACTTCTGGCTCTGTCTGCCTTAATATTTTATTTTTCGTTGCTTCGATATTTTCCCTTACCGAAGTGACGTGCTTTTTCAAGAAAGTCATTGCCGCCCTTCTGCCAGCCAGTATTTTTTCTGCGCGCTTCGCTTCCGCAATTTCTGGCTTGAAATCACTATAATCAGTTTCCAACACCTGATTTATTTGCTGTTTTAGCTGTGTAAGACCAATGGATGATTCGGTCATCAGCTCATCGGCGTGCTTTCGTAACCATAAATAATCGTCAGCTGTGTTAAGCTGGTCTAGGTAGCCAAATTCTTTCTCAATCTTGTGCGTTGTTCCTGCTTTTGAATATTTATCGATTGCCATGTTTATTTTCCCTCCTTTTTACTTTTCCGTGACCTATGCGGATGCTGCCGATTCCATTGTTCCATTTCTTGTTTGACATATTCTTCCTTGGTGCCGTTCTGTTTGATATAATTCATATCAAATGTTTCCATTGTCATTCCCGGTGGCTGCCCGATAGATAAATCAATTTGTCTGCCAAACTCGTAAGCCTTGCCAAACCATTCCTTCATGTCGAGCATTGCTGGCATCTTCTTTATTTTATCAATCCGCGACTGAAAATCTTTCTTTGACATCTTCAGTTCTCCTCGGCTCTTCGTTCAAGTTCCTTTAATTGAGCGGCCAAATCTACCTGCTCGAATATCTGCAACATCACAGTAGCACCATAAAAGATTTTGCCCGCCACCATTGGATTGACTTCACCTCTCCTCAATTCGTTAATCGTTACACTCATAAGACGTTTCAAGTCCTCTGCATTCCTTAAGAATATTTTATACTTTTTCTTAGGGGGAGGGTCTCCATGCTTTCTCTTGTCAACATTGGCTTTAACCCCTTTTTGAACTTTTTTATTCGCTGTTTTGTTGCCATTTTTGATAGCATTCATTTAATTTTTTCATCTCTTTTCCCCAGAAAAGTTTTTTTCATTTTCTTGTAATGGTTAAAAACCATGACGTCACTCCAGCGGTTTCCTCGTTTCATTCGGGAGTCCTTATTCAATTCTTCAGCTATTGCCCGAAAAGATAAGCGCGGAATCTTTGTATCTCTAAAAAATATAATCCGTTCCAGAATAAGTTTCTGAGCTTTTGTGCTGCCGTAAGGTTTTTGTCCTGCTTTCATTTTTTACCTCAATTCCTTTGTCGATAAATAAAAAATCCCGGCAAAATAATTTTTCAATTATCCCCCCGGGATGCGTTTTTTGTCACCGACAATTAACTAATTTTTAGACTGCTTCTTTTTCTGCCCTCCGTTAGCTTGCATTAATTATAGCTTATTTAGTAAACGGTACAAAGATATTTTTTGTGTTTTCAAATTTTTTTCAGGCCAGCTTTTACAGTCTGGCGGCGGTGGAATTACGCGACACTTCGATGAGGCCATTCAGCTTTCGCTTTCCATAAGCCTTTATAAAAGGAAATTTTTTAAAGAGGCAGTGATGCTTTGCGAAGCGAAGCATCATCTTCTTTTATTTATAAAAGAAGAAATAAAAAAGCCTAAAGAGTAGTTCTATAACTACACCGGGGTTTTCAGGGGGAGGTAGCCTAGTTTTCAGGGGGAGGTATATAAAATAATTTATAGCTGTTTGTGGCATTTTAAAATGTCTTTATTGAAGTCAATTCTACCAGCTTTTCTTTTATTTCTTTATCCAAAAACATCCAGAGAATATAAAATATATGACCGGTCTTCCATTTTGGATTATTTGGATGGCGAGCAACTTCATAATTGATTAGCTTGGCAGCGAAAAGCTCTTTCAAACCTTTGCAAATTGTATCTTTGGATAGACCAGTAGCTTTCACGATTGGCTTGTAGGTAAATTTACAGGTTCCATATTCTTTATTGTCTACCACAAAATTGGCTCTCCGACTTAAAAAAAGAAATGTCTTGATGGCTGAAGTGTGAAGCCTTAGCAATTTATAAAATACATGATCAGGAATTTTTGCCCAACGGTTAATGATCTCATCTTCGCAATTCTCTAAATTTTTACATTCAAGGCAATCTTTTGAAGGACATTCAGCGTTATCGGTAAAATTATATTTTATTTTCTCCCTGTCAATTTTTATTGTTGGTGTTTTTCTAATCCCTTGCTCGGTTTCCATTGTTCATACTCCCCTCAAGTATTCCCTGTTCAAAGGAATCAGCGGAAAGGTGGTAGGGTGCCAGCCTTGTCGGGTGATCTGCCCTATCCGCTGACTTTACTCATACACTCCTTAAAAAATCTTCAGCAGGCGGTTTATGTCCTTGAGGCTTGATCATTTTCATTAATTTAAAAGGGATTACATTAGATAAAACTAGATTTGTGTTATATAAATAAGGCAAAAACCTGTTTCGATTTTTTCTTCACCAACAGCTTTTTGGACAGCCAATGTAACGTCTATCATCTCAACGCGGGAATTGGTCTGAAGAGATATCTCTTTCATGGATTACCCTTCGTTGATTGAACAGTTGCTTTGATATCCGTGTAAATATCTTTTGTGATCTGTTCCGAAATTACCCGCATGGCCTCGCTCGCGGCCTGGCAATATCCCCGGGGAGATGATTCTTGCAGCGGCTCTTCCCGAACGTATTTTTTTTGAAACATCATTCTTTTTCCGGTTTCTCTTTCCCGTGTGTCTTGCAATGAAATGATAATGCTGACCAGAGCTGTTTTATTGCTTCTATCCTCACGCAGATAGAATTCATCAATGCTGCCCGAAATTATGAATTGACCGTCTTGTGTTTCATAACGGGAAAAAACCGCACTGAAAAGTCCGCTGCCTCTCATATCGCGCACAAGACTATCGGCAATCATATCCGCCGGATTTACTGCCCATCTGGAATAATTGAAATAATCAAAACTATAGGTATTATTGCGAAAGATCATATTGTCGGAATTATAGGCGGCGGCACCAGAGAAACGGTTGAATTTAATAGATATATTGAGCTTGTCGAATTTATCCCAAGACGGCGATGAATAACTCAACAAGTAATTTTTTGTCTCATATTGCGGATTGCCGTTACCTGCGCATCCGGTAATCATAAATGATAAAACAATCACTACAAAACAAAATACTTGTATTTTTTTTTGGCATGGTGTCCGTGTTAATAACTGTTTCATTGATTAACTCCTCACGTTATTCCATGGCTTTTCGTGGTGGCGCAGGTTTTGAGAAAATGAGATCCGACGGGTGTTTCTTCAAATCATCGGAAAGTTTTTCAAGATTTTCCGAAGTAACCCGCAAATGTTCCGATGTATCCTGCAATTCATTGGTGATGACTTTTGTTTTATGGTCTATATCTTCGAGTAAAATATCCGCTCGGGATGATTTTTCTTTCAGGTTCAAAACTTCGATTTCTTTTTTTGCCCGTCCGATCAACTGGCGGGCATCCGATAAAACTCCCATTGTTTCATTCAAAGCTTTGTCTAACTTGCCTTCAGACATTGTCTTGTTGATTTTCACAATCGCCTGATTCAGATTGGCGGATGTAGATTCCAGATTAGTCAGAATATTGTTAATTTTCTTACTTTCCGCAAAGTTTTCTATGGCCCGGGCCGTGTTTTTCAGTTGATCGGAAATTCCCTTAAAATCGATTCCTTTGACATTATGCATAATAATGTCTGAATCTGCCAGAAAACGGCTGACTTCAGACCGGCGTGAAGGAATAACCGGATATCTTGGTTTGAAGGTAATTTTAGGAGAATTGGCCAGTTCTCCGGCATTGATCCGATCCAGTTCAATGAAGACAATTCCGGTAATGCCGGCCGTCTTCAACGCGGCGATAGTCTGTTTTGGCAAATCACCTTCCAACTCTATTTTCATAATGACTTCTATAAGACGATAATCCGGCGCCACATCAATACTCTGGACTTTGCCAATATCAACACCGCGGTATTTAATCGCCGAATCAACTTGCAATCCCCGGACGGATTCATCAAAATAAACCGAATACAGAGAACCCTTCATAAATACTCTGGACGCGCCAACCCAAATTATAATCACCGCGCAAATCAGCACACCTATAATCACGAAAAGACCAATCAGAAATTTTGAACTTTTAACTGACATAAAACCTCTGTTCGGCAGGAGCAGCAGGTATCTGCCGCAGAAAGAAACTCATCACCCGCGGATCTGTCGTATTCTTTTTTAAATCAAGCGGCTTGCCTTCGGCAATGATGCCTTTGGCTTCTTTATCCAACATTAACACCCTATGGGCTATTTTGTAAATAGATTCCAGTTCGTGAGTTACGATGACCATCGTTGTTCCCAACGCTTCGTTTGTTTTGATAATCAAATCATCGAGTTCGACGGCAGTAACCGGATCAAGTCCGGCAGATAATTCGTCAAAAAAAAGCACATGCGGGTCCAATGCCATAGCCCGGGCAATGCCGGCTCTTTTTCTCATCCCCCCGGAAAGTTCGGACGGATTATAATTTTCATAACCAGCCAGATCGACCATACCTAATTTCATTTTAATAATTGCGTCGATAGCGGCAGGATCAAGATCGGTATATTCCTGCAGCGGCAGTTCAATGTTTTCTTTTATCGTCATTGAACTGAACAAAGCGCCGGACTGAAAAAGCACTCCAATATTTTGCCTATACAGATTAAGTTCTTTTTCATCCGCGCTGACAATGTCTGACCCCTGATACAAAACCTGACCAGCATAAGGCCTTTGCAGCCCTATCATGATTTTCAACAGGGTCGATTTGCCACACCCACTTGCGCCTACAATCACCAGTATCTCTCCCTTATATACCTGAAAGTTTACATTTTCAAACACAACATTGTCACCAAAACGGGCGGTCAGGTCTTTAGCAGCAATAATG
>JBEKUA010000026.1:0-8204 GCA_049515495.1 Smithella sp.
TTTTTTTGCGCCATCGTCAATAATTAATTTGCCACGTGGATGTAAGGTGAAAGCGATCCAGTATTTTTTACTGTTTAGACGATCAGCCATAGGCAAAAATAGTGTGCCGATATCTTTGCCCGCCATAATATCTATCAAAACTTTCTTCTTTTTCCCGGGGGCAATAATGCATGGAATACCGATGGCGGCCACTTTCTTGGCGGCCTGAACTTTACTTTTCATTCCTCCCGTTCCTACGCAGGATGTTTCATCTGTGGCCGCTGCTTCAATCTCCTCTGAAAATTCACCGACAACAGATATAAGCTTGGCTTTTTTAGATACCATTGGATTGCAATCATAAAGCCCGTCTATGCTCGTTAGATTGATAAAGAGATCAGCTTCAATTATATTGGCGATCATCGCGGCAAGATTGTCATTCTCTCCAAACTTGATTTCATCAACGGCAACGGTATCATTTTCGTTTATAATGGGAATGGCTCCCCATTCCATTAGCGTTGAAAGAGTATTGCGGATATTTAAATATCGCTGGCGGTCACTAACATCGGAAAGCGTTAGAAGGATTTGAGCAACGTAAAGGCCGTTTTTTTCGAAAGATTTGGAATAGACACGCATTAATCTTCCCTGTCCGATCGCGGCCGCGGCTTGTTTTTCTGGAATGCTTTTGAGTTTTTCGGTTATATTCATGCGATGTTTTCCCGAAACAATCGCGCCGGAAGTCACCAGTACTACTGAATATCCATTTTGAACTAAATAAGACATATCCCGCACAAGAGAATCGATAATTTTGATATCCAGACCGTCATTTCCGGCCAATACCGCTGAACCGACTTTTATAAGAATTCTTTTCGCGTGTGCCAGGACATCCTGACGAATATTTTTCATGACGTTACTTGCTTCCAATTAATTTAAATTTTCGATTATTTTATTTAGTACTTCCTTCATCCCTTCGCCGGTAAATGCGGAAAAAAGATGTAATATTATGCCTTTTTTCTTGAATAGCGCAACTGCTTTTTTGGCGTTTTCTCTTACATAAGGCAGGTCGATCTTATTAAGAGCCACGATTTGCGGCCGCTTAAGCAACTCAGGATTGTAATGCTCCAGTTCCTTATTGATTACGGTAAAGTTAGACCATGCGTTAATATTTGGTTCTATTGAAATATCAATAATGTGGAACAACAGAGAAGTTCTCTCTATGTGTTTTAAAAATCTGATGCCCATACCAAGACCGTCATGCGCACCGAAGATAAGGCCGGGTATATCGGCAATAACAAAACTTTTATTGCCTGAATATTTAACAACCCCCAGATGAGGTGTAAGTGTGGTGAAAGGATAATCGGCAATTTTGGGTTTTGCAGCGGATACGCGGGAAATAAAGGTTGATTTACCGGCGTTGGGAAAGCCAAGGATGCCAACATCAGCCAGCAATTTCAGTTCAAGCAAAAGAGTAAATTCTTCGCCTTCCATGCCGTCTTGTGCAAAACGGGGTGTCTGATGGGTTGATGTGGTAAAATGAGCGTTGCCTTTGCCTCCGATGCCGCCGCGTGCGGCGATAAAAGTTTGTTCCGGTTTCGACAAATCTGCAAGTACTTCTCCGGTTTCAAAATTTTTGATGATTGTTCCCACCGGTACTGAAATCTTAAGATCTTCAGCACTTTTACCGGTGCGGTGATTGCCTGAACCATGACCGCCGTTTTTAGCAAATTGATGTTGTTTGTATTTTAAATCCAACAGGGTGTGATGGCTTTGGGTCGCTTGAAAGATAACATCGCCGCCTTTGCCGCCGTCTCCTCCGTCGGGTCCGCCGCGCGGCACAAATTTTTCCCGCCGGAAACTTATACAACCGTGACCACCATGACCGGCCTTGATATAGATTTTCGCTTCATCAACAAATTTCATGTTAAATTATTCCTTGAACAGAAAGATTATACCAGCTTTAAAGAGGGAATTTCCACCATATACTGGCGAAAATTCCCGGCAATGTAAAGTTCTTTTATTATGCGCTCTCCTAAAGGGAATGCGCTGCCGGTCAAAGATGATATCGAGATGGCGAGGAGGAAGCAACGATATGTATTATTAATACACTAAGAAACCGACAACTCCGGCCTGCCCCATGGCAGGCTGTGCCAATTATAGAGAGCGCTTTGATTTAAAATTGGTATCCGAAATAAAAAGGCGCTTGTTGCAAGCGCCTTTAAAATCAAAAACATCTGGTGATAATTTTTTATGATGCGTAAACACTTACTTTTTTCCTGGTTTTATCAAGTCTTTCATACTTTACCACGCCGTTAATCAGGGAAAAAATAGTGTAATCTTTGCCCAGTCCCACGTTATTGCCCGGGTGAATTTTTGTTCCTACCTGTCGTACAATGATAGAGCCTGCGTTAATTGTTTCTCCGCCGTATACTTTGATTCCACGCCTTTGAGAATTGCTGTCTCTGCCATTGCGGGAGCTTCCCTGACCTTTTTTATGTGCCATGACTTCCTCTTACATTGAAATTTTTGTTATTTTCATGCTGGTTAAACTTTGACGATGCCCTGTCTTTTTATGAAAACCCTTGCGCCGTTTCATATGATAAACGATAAGCTTCGGGCCTTTCTTTTGAGCGATAATTTGACCGACAACTTTGGCTCCGTCCACAAAAGGTTTTCCGATTTTCACTTCTTTATCGTTGGAGAGCATAAGAACTTCATTAAAAACCACTTCGTCGCCTTTGTTACCGTCAAGTTTTTCTATAGATAAAACATCACCTTCGGCTACTCTGTGTTGTTTTGCTCCTGTTTTTATAATTGCGTACATAAACGTATCCTTACTTGAATTAGAATTAAGACTGGTCTTTATAGATAAAAAGTTTCTTTTTGTCAATAAAATTTAAGTCTTAATGGGAAATATTTTGCCGGTGGCTCAATGAATGGCTAAATTGTTGAATTAATGTAAGAAAAATAATTAAGGGAGATTGTAATTATAAAAATTTAGTATTATATACATCTCATATTTGTCTTTTTGATGGGAGAGTGACCTTGCATTGTGCTGCAAGTTTTAGCTAAAGACACAAGATAGTTTCGATAAATAAAAATTATACTTCAAAAATGTGGAGGTTTGCCATGAATGCTAATGCTCCTGTCGTACTTATAAGCGGATGCTCAACCGGTATTGGCCGCGCGCTCGCGATAGAATTTGCCGCGCGTAACTGGCGGGTATTTGCCACTGCCCGGAAACCGTCGGCTGTCAATGATCTGAAAGCCCTGAACGTGGAAACTGCCGCTCTAGATGTGACGGATGAAAAGTCAATTACGGCCTGTGTGGATTCAATAATGGCAAAAGCCGGCCATATTGACGTACTGATCAATAATGCAGGGCTTTTATTGATCGGCCCTCTTATCGAACTCGACGTCAGTGAATTGCGGCGTCAATTTGAGACCAACGTAATCGGACAGGCAGCTCTTATCCGTGCGGTCGCGCCGCATATGATTATGCGGCAGTCAGGGAAAATAGTAAATATGAGCAGTATTTCCGGGGTACTGCCCACGCCTTTTGCCGGGGCATATTGTTCCACGAAAGCGGCGTTTACCGCTTTTTCAGAATCTCTCCGCATGGAACTTACACCCTTCGGTATCACAGTTGTCATTGTGCAGCCGGGCGGCATAAAATCGAACCTCTCTAACAATGCGGGGCAAGATATTGAGCGTTTTAAAAAATCTTTTTATGGCCCGATACAAAGCTTTATCGTTTCGCGGGCGAACGCTTCTCAGGAAAACGCAACACCGGTGGAAGATTTTGCGAAAAAGCTTGTTGATCAACTCGTGAAGAAAAAAACTCCGGTATTCATTCGTCTGGGGAAAGGTTCGAGACTCCTTCCATTTATCGCCAGGTTTCCCCGAGTGCTTATAGACGCATTACTTGGCAAAAAGTTCGGGCTTGATCGGCTTGGAACTGGCCGGAATTAAGGATATTATAGCAGGCTATAATTATCACTATTATTTCCTTAGCTTACATAATCATGTAGCTCATAGTTTGACAAATCTATCGGAAGTTTTCGCTGTGCCGGCGAAAATTCCTTGCAAAATAAATTTCTGTCTTGATGCGTTCCCATAAAAGGGAATGCGCTTTAATTTAGATTGGTGCAAGGATGGTTTTTGTTTTAACTACTTTGATTTGCCGGGCTTCGTCCGCGTTTGATTTCAAAATAGACGAGATAATATCAGAGGGTCTGGCCGATCCTTCCTGAATATGCGACACAGTGAATTTGATTGTTTTGCAGTCGCCATCCAGAACAAGATTCTGTATACAGGAGCGAATGTCTTTTATGATTGTTTTTCCCTTGGATAATTTTTGAATATTGAAGACAGAAGCCGCCAAAAAGTTCTTAATATTTTCTTTCATGACCATCAGACGGGCAGAATCAATAGCGGCAGGCAGATATAATTCATATTCAAATCCCTGCGTCATTTGAGCAATAGCTTTTTCTCCATCAGAAAGCTTTCTTATCTCTAAAATTTCAATACCTGAAGGCAGGCCTGAATTGATTTCGCTTTTTAAGGAGTCCAAGTCTGATAAACAATTTCCCGCGGTAACATCGATGTATTCCTGTCTGCTTGCCATACCTACTGCGGTAGCGGTGGCAAAGGATATTTTTGGATGCGGATGGTAGCCGATAGAATAAGCAAGCGCGATGCTGCTGCGGCGCAAGGCGCGTACCAGCGCTCCTGAGAGTTCCAGATGAGATAAAAATCGGGATCGCCCGAGCTTGCTGAAGGTAAAACGATATTTTGTTTCTTTGGTGGAGGCGGCATCGGGAACTGGCGGCGATGACAAAACTGTGTTATTTTCTTCCTCCGCAAAAACATTTTTTGTTACGGAGAAATCACATGCTCCGCAGTCCTGACAGCCGGAAAACCGGCAATCATCCGTTGTCAATTGGTCTTTCGATCTTTGTCCCTCACGCAGCAGAAATTCACGGCTCACGCCACAGTCAATATTATCCCACGGTAATTTTTCATTAATACTACGTTCACGCGTGAAATCTTCCGGGTTGATTCCCGTTTCAGCCATTGCTTCCTGCCACAGGTCGAAGCGCAGAATATCACTCCAGCCATCGAAACGGCAACCCTTGCGAAAAGCCGCCTCCAATAGCGCTCCGAGTGTTTCATCGCCGCGCGAAAATAGCCCTTCGAGTAAACTCATTCGCGCGTCATGCCATTTTACATTGATGTTGCGGTTTCTGATTCTCTGACGAATAAATTCCTGTTTGGCAAAAGTTTCTTCCATGGAAATTTGTTTATGCCACTGAAAGGGGGTATGTGGTTTGGGGACGAAGGTGGAAAGACTGATGGTGACCTGACCGCGGTTTTTTGCCGCCCGCAGAGTTTCATGGCCTAAATTAACAATTCCTTCCAAGTCTTCCTGTTCTTCATAAGGCAGACCCAGCATGAAATAAAGTTTAATTGATTTCCAGCCGGCGGCGAATATTTTATCCGCGGTAGAAAGCAAATCCCCTGAGGTATTGCCCTTATTGATAATTAGACGCATTTTATCCGTTCCCGCTTCCGGCGCAAGCGTAAAACTTGTTTTACGTGTTCGTTTGATTTCTTCCATTAATGTTTCGCTGAGAGATTCAACGCGCAACGAAGGAAGCGCCAGAGCCACCCGTTTGGAATGATACCGGTTCATCAGATTTTTTACCAAAGGTTCAAGACAGCTGTAATCGCCGGAACTGAGCGATAAAAGCGATATTTCTTCATGGCCGGTTGTCTTTAGCATCTTGTCGGCCATTTCCATGAGTAAGGAAGTATTTCTTTCACGGTAAGGACGCCAGAGAATACCTGCCTGACAGAATCTGCAGCCGCGGGTGCATCCGCGTGCTATTTCCAGAGTGATGCGATCATGAATGGTTTGCATAAGCGGAACGACAGGTCTATAAGGATGTGTCCATAAGTTCAGGTCAGGGATATTTCTTTTTTTTATGATCTGATTTTTTCCGTGAACAGCGGGAACGTAAATACCGGGAATTTTCGCCAGTTGGTCTATCATAGTATTTCGGTTAAGAGAGTTCTTTTTACCGGCATGAACCGTCGCGGTAATTTCCCCTACAACTTCTTCTCCTTCGCCGATGACAAAAGCGTCGATAAAATCAACAAGCGGGTCTGGATTAAAGCAGCAGGGACCGCCGGCTATTATCAGTGGATGTTCTTCTTTTCTCTCCGTGCGGGCAAGCGGTATGTGACCTAAATCCAGCATATTTAATAAGTTGGTGTAAGAAAGTTCATACTGCAACGAAAAACCGACAATGTCAAAATCCACCGCCGGCATTTGTGATTCCAGAGAGGTTAAAGGTATTTTCCCGTCACGCAGTTGCTTTTCTCTATCCGGCCAGGGAGCGAAACATCTTTCGGCCGCAACATACGGGATTTCGTTTAAAATAGAATATAAAATCTGCAAACCGAGATGGGACATGCCGACTTCGTAAGTATCTGGAAAGGCAAGCAGAAAGTGTACTTCCGCTTTTTCTTTGCGGATGGCGTTTACTTCCGCGCCGATGTAACGGCTTGGTTTTTCGGCGCCAAGCAAGAGTTCATCGAAATTGCTATGATTCATGATTTGTTTTCCTGTTTGTAATAAAGCCACAACGTTATTCTTCTGATCTGTAGTCGGAGCGGGATTGATATTTGTAAGGATTGTTTTTGATATCTCTGAGCAATGACAACGCCATCTTTTGGGGGAAATTAACAGAGGCAACATAATCCAGAGAATTATTTTTAAATGTATTGATCAAATCATCGCGGACGGAATCTTCATTATTCTTAGGTACGAAAGACCGCTCCAGTTTATGTTCGTAGGAAAGTTCTTTGCCCATGATATTTTCAACCATAGCGTAATCTTGAGGGTCGGTGAAATAAGATTTCTTTAAAGAAATCTTCGTCTGAAAAGAAATTTCCACTTTAACTGTATCGGCGGCTATGAGACGGGATAAATCAAAAATCTTTAATTTAAGGCCATTGGCTAATTGTATTTCTTCAATTAAGTTCATTTGTGTCCAGTTTCGAAAAATGTTTTATTTAGGGATGTCGACCTTATACAAAATCGCATGGAATCTGACGCCTGTCAGGCGGCAAATTCCGTGTGGCCGGGTATTAACATTTTTATACTTGACCTGCAACTCTAATCCTTCTATAAAATAGCTCCGTATTAAATAATCAGCTAAAAAGCTGCAAAATTAACGAAAGAGAAGACTTTTTTTATGAATGATGTCAACGCCATTTTACTTTTGTCCTGTGCCGATGGCAAGGGCCTTGTCGCCAAGATTTCCGATTTCATTTTCCGTCATAATGGTAACATTGTACATGCCGATCAACATACTTCCAAGATAGACAAGCTTTTCTTTATGCGGATAGAATGGGAACTCAACGGTTTTGCGCTTAGCCGCGAAAAAATTCCAGCCGCTTTTATGCCGTTGGCAAAGCAATTTAATATGAAGTGGGATTTGCATTTTACCGATTATGTGCCTCGCATAGCCATCTTTGTTTCACGTCACCTGCATTGTCTGCACGACCTTATTTTGCGCCGGCATATGGGAGAACTGGGGGCTGATGTTGAAGCGGTAATCAGCAATCATACTGACGCCCGCGATCTGGTAGAACAATTCGGGATGAAATTTTTTCATATTCCAGTCTCAGAAAAAAACAAGGAGCAGCAGGAAACCCTGGAATTGAATATGTTGCGGGAGATGAATATCGATCTGATTGTTCTGGCGCGTTATATGCAGATCCTCGGCGGGAAATTTCTTAAAAATTACGGCAAAAGTATAATCAATATCCATCATTCTTTTTTACCGGCGTTTGCCGGAGGAAATCCTTATCAGCAGGCTTATGACCGCGGCGTGAAAATCATCGGAGCGACAGGTCATTACGTAACGGAACAACTGGATGAAGGGCCTATTATCGCGCAGGACGTGATCAAGATCAGTCACCGTGACGCGGTTTCCGATATTCAAACGAAAAGCAAAGATCTGGAAAGAATTGTGCTGGCACGGGCTTTGCGCCTGCATTTGGAAAATAAAATACTCGTTTATGGATCAAAAACCATTGTATTTGATTGATATCGTTTTTACCTTCATTTAAAAATACCAGGCAAATAATGTATGTCGAATTCAAATTTAATCATCCTTTGCCAGCCGGATGAAGAAAAATCGTGTGGCGCCTGTTGCGGC
>JBEKUA010000027.1:0-7500 GCA_049515495.1 Smithella sp.
TCCCGTTTGCTGATAAAGTCGCGGCTTGGCCTGCCGACAATCTTCTCCCGCGGAAGGTGAAGGATATTGCAGATCTTGTCGTTGACATAGGTGATGATGCCGTGACGGTCCTGAATGCCCAAGCCCTCGTTCATGCTTTCCACAAGCTGGCGGAATCTCTCCTCGCTGTCGCGCAGGGCTTTTTCGGTCTTGACCCTTTCTGTGATATCCACCATGGAGGCGATGCTCTGCGTTGTCCCCGGAATCATGGCAATCGTCATAAAAATATGGAGAAGGTTGCCGTCCTTGTGCCGAAGCTTGAATTCGTAATTCCTTGGCGCCGCCGATGAATCCTTGCGCCTGATCCGGTGAAAATAAAGAAGGCGTTCGACATCATCTTCGGCCACATACATGGTCCACGTATGGCCGATAATCTCCTCGCGGGGATACCCCGTGAAATTAGCAAAATCGTTGTTCATCATGGAGATGGTGGTATCTTGTTCGATGACGATGGTTGCCGTGCCGGAATTCTCGAACAGGGTCTGGTAAAAATGTCCCGAATGGGTCAAATTCTTTTCAAGCCGTTCATACTCCCGGTCGTGCGACCGAAGAGCTTTGATTTCCTTGCGGGCCGCCTCCAGTTCGTCGATAAGCTCAAGCCTGGTTTTGTATCCTGTCCCCACTGTCCAACCTCCAGTGACGTGTTGATTTGGATTGTATACGAGAACGGGTTGCTTGTCCATTGGATAGTGCCGGACTATGGAATATCAAGCCGGCAGGGCTGTATCTTTTGATCACAGCGATCATGAATTTTCAGAAACAGAGTAACAATGCCAAAGGATCAGTTGCCGGATGAATGACTCTGTATACCCAAATTAGAGAGCATTGTGCAAAATCTATTAATAATCTCCACCAACTGTGGATGAGATATTTCGAAGTCCTGAACCGATGAAGTCAGACCTGCAAGCGACAAATTGAAGAGATCAGGATTCTTTTCTCTGCGGGTGGCTTCGCGGGCTGATAGTTCGGCAAATCCCGCTATGCTTTCCGCCTGCTCGTGGCGGGTTTTGGAAAGATCAGTAATTTCGGTCCTCAGCGTCTTCAGGAGATTCAATAACTCAACTTTATCACTTTCTTTTACCGCATGGCTCTGCTTCAGCCTCTCTTCGATCTTGTCAAGACGATCCTGAATCATTTTCTTTCACCTTTATTTGCCTTCATTATAAGTATTCTCCGAACCTCTCCTTAAATATTGTTGAAATTTTACGATGGGTGTTCTGAGATGTCAATGAAAAACTGACAGGAATTTTTTTGATGCAATCAGAAGAAAAAAGAGTTAGAATAAAAATATTGAAAGAACGTATATGGATTGGATGTTAAAAGAAGTAATCAAAATAGTATTCGCTTATACTGCAAAGGACAAGACCAGGATTTCATCATGGCTGACTTTATATTTGAATCGGTAACGGGCAAGAAGAAACCTTATAACAAATCTCTGCGACAGCTTTTGGGACAATTCCGGTATCCATTTGCTCCCGGCGACAATGTCGGGATCAAACTCCATTGGGGCGAACGAGGGAATAAAGGCTATCTGCCTCCCGACTATGCAAAAGAAATTGCCGGTTGGCTGATCACAAAAGGAGCAAAACCGTTTATTTTTGATACAACGGTACTCTATTCCGGCGGCCGGCACACCGCAGAAGATTCTCTGAAAACAGCCGCAGATCATGGTTACACGGCCGATTTTCTCGGATGTCCGGTTATTATCGCCGATGGCATGGATGGACGAGATGTTGTTTCAATTCCCGCAGGCTACAAACATTTCAAAACAGTTCAGGTTGGATCTGTCTTTGACAAAGCGCAGGGGTTTATAATCTTTTCTCATTTCAAGGGACACATGGTTTCTTTGTTCGGCGGAGCCATAAAAAATATCTCCATGGGATTTGCATCCCGCGCGCAGAAGCAGCGAATGCATGCAGATTATCATCCCGTTCTTAATCTGGAAAACTGCACCCGTTGCGGCATCTGCGTCAACATTTGCCCGACTAAGGCGGCCAGTATTTCCGAACCCGACTATCCCTGCTATGATCTGGAAAAATGCATTGGCTGCGCTCAGTGTATTGCCATGTGCCCGGAGGGAGCCCTTCAGATTTTCTGGAATTCCGATATGACGGTTTTTCAGGAAAAACTTGTGGAGACAGCGGCTGCCGTCTGGAAAAAGATTCAGGGAAAGACTATCGTTATCAACTCCCTGCTTAATATCACTGTAGAATGTGATTGCCTGCCGGGGAAGAATCCCATCATAGGTCCTGATTACGGCTTTATCGGCGGCTATAATCCCGCGGAAGTGGATGCGGAATCTCTGAAAATAACAGGATCGGATATTTTTGAAAAAGTCCATCCGAGTATTCCATGGCAGCATCAGTTCTCCTATGCACAAGAAATTGGATTGATGAGCAACGGCATTGTTTGCGAATAGACGCAGCATGAAACATCTATAAATATTATCCGGGCAAAATAGACGAAACCTGTTTCAGGACTGACTGCCGCCTTGTTTTTTTGATGTGTGGTCTTTCCCCAGATGGAAATTGATCCAGGATGAGGTTTGATATAGATCCCAATTGCATGGAGGGACAATGTTTTTCTCCAGTTGCACTTCTTCCCCGTATTTCTTCAATCGGGCATAGGCCCGGACATAAATACACTTCTTTTTGCCCGGATAGACTTCGCACCATCCCTGGAAACTTCCGCCGCAGGCGCCGTTACGCTGGTTCTTCGGACATTGCGACATCGGACAAAGATATGCCACATCAATAAGAGCGCAGTCTCCGCAATCTTTACAATCATATAAAACAACTTTAGTCAGGTGTTCCAGTTTGTAAAAAAAGCTCTCCAACTTTGTCCCTGCCACTTTGCGGCTTAGTCCATTCATGATACCGTAAAGTTTCTTTCCCGGCTCAAACATGAGTTTATGGGAGAACCGTGAAAACCCGTAGGAACATTCGATTTCAGCATCAGGGGGCCTGTTTTGCAGCCCAACCGGCGACTCTTTGTTCAAACCGGTTGCCGAATCGCGTTCAAAGTAATAAAAGCCATCGGCAATAGGATAATCGAAATATTTTACTAAATCAGTCCATTGCGAAATAAGAGCCTCACCCTGAGTGATAATCTTTTCCACCTGTTCATATTTAATATTGTGCCCGCCGATATGAACTCCGCTATAGCCCATTCCCTTTAGCAGGGCATACATTCGGGCGGCGCGCAGTATTCTGGCTCCTTCTCCCTTATCGGGCTCGCTTCGCTCCTGATCCAACTCTGCAAGGAGTTTATCCGTAACGACACTTCCGGGCAATTCATTGCAGTTCATCATCCTGGCCGCGCCATATGGAAGGATATAAATATTCCCTATAAGCGGAATATCGAAAGCGTTTAATTTCATAAAAAGGAGTATCTCGTGAAATTTTCGGGCATCGTATCCCAGTTGAGTGACGATGAATTGGGCGCCTGCATTGATCTTCTTTTTCAGCTTGTAATACTGAAGTATCTGTTCCGCTTCGGTTGCTTTGAAGGGAGAAACAACGGCTCCGGGGAAAAAATCGCTGGGCTGGTGATGGATGTCGCCTTTGACACCCGGATAAGTAAGCCCCCGATTCATTTCCGATATCAGTTGCAGAGTATGGATCGGATCCAGATCAAAGACCGGGGCAGGCCTACCTTGATAACCCGACACAGGGTAATCGCCGCTCATAACCAGCAGGTTTCTGACCCCTGCCCGATCCAGGGCGTAGAGCTGGCTTTCTATTTGGTTACGGTTCTTGTCTTTGCAGGTAAAATGAACGAGGGGTTCTATACCCAGTTTCAGAATTTCGCCGCCCATAAAATCGGCAGACATGGCCGGGTTTCCACCCGGATTGTCTGTAACAGTAAGCGCTTGTATCTTCCCGGCAAGGGCGGCCTGCCCTGCCAAAGCTATGGCCTTTTCCTGAGACGCTTCTCTTGCACCTCTTCCGGGCACCAATTCCCAGGTGACCGGAAACACACTATGGTTCAACAAAGCCTCTTTAAAATTATTTTCCTGCATAAATATCCTTAAGCTATCCTCACATACCATTCGCTTTCAAAGAATCATCTTCGGCAAGAAGGCGTCTCCACAGGCGTATGTAATCCGCGCCATTATGACACGGATTATCGGTAAAAAAACGGTCTGTTTATATTGTGTCCCCTTCGGGGACACTCCCGTATTCCAATATGCCCCGGAAGTCGACAACGCTGCTAACAAAGTCAGCCGAAGACCAGAGGCGCACCCCGCAGGGGAAGCGCATAATAAATGATCAATTCACCTTACCTGTAATTACCACCTGCAAGGCGGTAACTTACAAGCGCATTGGTATAACTTATGTGCCAAGAAAATGACATTATCAAAAGAACTTGTCAATATCTTTTCTATCTTCTTACATTTTACCATCTAACAGTTGCAGTTCTTGACTAAATTTGCTATTTTTTACGAATGATATGTAAAGGAGAAAATATTTCAAAGGGAATTACCTGTATCCTGACAATTCTTATCGTAGGCTTGTTTTCCACAAAATGTTACGGCTCTCTGGAAATATTGAATGTTCGTCATTGGACGGCGCCGGATCATACACGGATTGTTCTGGATGTTGATAGCGATCCGGATTATGAAATTAAAGAAAGTGAAAATCTTCTCGTTCTAAATTTTAAGGAATCCTCATTACACAAATCAATACCAGCCAAAATCATTATTAATAAACCCGGAATTACGAAGATCGTTTTTCATCACATTGATGAAAATAAGGTTAGAAAGGTTAGAATCGAATTTGTTCTGAATAAACACCAAAAAGTTGAAGTTTTTAAATTAAAGAAGTTTCAGGATAAACCTAACCGGATTGTTGTGGATATTATTTTGGAACAGGCTCCCAGGGAAGTCAAAACAACGGATCAGATCATTGAACTCAAACCCAAAAAAATAATAGTGATTGACGCCGGCCATGGCGGTGAAGATCCGGGCGCAGTGGGAAAAAAGAAAACTTATGAAAAAAATGTTGTGCTCTCCATTAGCCGTGAAGTTCAAAAAGCCATTAATAAAATGCATGGATATCGCGCTGTTTTGACGCGCGACGGCGACTATTATGTTTCCTTCAGCAAGCGGCTGCAAAAAGCCAGGGATCTGGGCGCCAGTCTGTTTATCAGCATTCATGCGGATGCGGCAAGAAATCGAAGCGCGAAAGGCAGTTCGGTATATTGCCTCTCTACCGGCGGAGCCAGTAATGAAGCCGCAAAACTGCTGGCCAGGAATGAAAACTTATCCGATATCCTGGGCGGCGTTCCCGATAACGAAAGCAATAATGAATCATCTTCGATCATCATGAATATGTTTCAAACCAATACAATTAATTTATCGAAAATTTACGCCGGCATTTTAATCAGGCACCTGTCTGCGGTTAGCAATATAAAAAATAAAAGTGTTCAGGAAGCGCCATTTCGCGTGTTGAAGTTGCCGGATATTCCGGCGGTATTAATCGAAACAGCATACATATCCAATCCTCAAGAGGAAATCTTATTAAAAAAAAGTAGTTTTCAAAAAACACTGGCAACAGCGATATCTTCTTCAATAAGCGAGTATTTATCAGATACTTCCGCTGTTGCGCAAAGTGAAGATACATCTAAAAAAGATGATGAAAACGGCAAGTCAGACAAAAAACAAAATAATGATGAATTAACTACAACCTATTATAAAGTAAAATGTGGCGACACACTTTTTTCAGTGGCGAAGCATTTTAATACAAAAGTCGCTCTGCTTTTAAAACTTAACAAATTAAAATTGGAAGATCCGCTTTTTGTCGGCAGAAAAATCATGGTGCCCGCAAACAAAACCGAAAACAAAATAAATGCAAACCTTGTATCGGCAGCCGAAAAAAAGAAGTCCGGCAGCCGGAAAAAATCATCAAAATACTATACGGTTAAGAAGGGTGATACTCTTGTCATTGTGGCAAAGAATAATTCAACAACCGTAAATGAATTGCTCAAAATTAATAACATGAAAATTACAGATCCATTATTATATGGATTAAAGATAAAATTGCCTTAAAAAGCCGGAAATGTTTAATGAAACAGGTAAAGAAAATAATCGGATTAAAAATCATTATTATTTCCTGTTTAGCAGTAGCAATATCAGCCAACGCTTCCGGATTTGTTTTTAACTGGCAGCCCTTCACCGTTGATGCCGGTTTGTCCTTAAAAAGTTCCAACAGAAAAATTTTAATTAAAAATTCATCTGTTACTGATTTAAGCGCATTAATCAGTGAAGATCCCGGAGATGTATTTTCCTCATCTGCTGATCAAAATAATGTTTCGGCGCCAAAATCGGAAAAGAAATCCGTGCTGGAAAATATTAAAATAAGTTTTTTCCAGGTCGATGCGCTTACGACAGACAGACATGATTTATACTCTCATAGAGATGATGAGCAGATATCAAAATTAACTGACTCCCTCACATCTTTAATTTACGATAATTCGAAAATAAAATCATTGGAAACCATCGGCAAAACAATCGAACCGCAGATCAATTTTTATTTCAAGTTCTAAACTTATCCTTTTTAAGTGGACATATTGAAACGAAATTGTTTACTTGACAAACCATAATCGAAGCCTCTCCGCGATAAACCGCCCAGAGGCTTTGATTCTTAAGGAATATTATAATTATATAAACGCTTGCTTATTCTGTAGCACGCTACAGGAATGCGTTGGCTGCCTTGATTCACTTTCCTATAAATATATTTACTCAATAATATAACAATTATTTGACCTAAACATAATTTGACCTGACATTGAGTGTCAAGACTATTGATAACTTTCTGTAGTCAAGCATCCGGCGGTTTTGATTTTTATCCAACCTTTCAAACCGTATTCATCACTTTTCTTTTTTCATGAATTAATGTAGTATTGCCCCGAAAAAAATAGGAAAATACCAACCAAGTATATTAATTATTAGGCCTATGAATCGTCCCCTTAAATGGCTTATTGCCACCATCGCTGGATTTGCAATCATTGCATATGGGATCTCGTTCCTGTGGCCCGGCTATGATTGGGACTTGCGTGTGCCGTCTCCAGACGGACGCTATGATCTTGTCGTTTTGCGTGGTGACACAGCTGCCTTTGCTGATTTCTCATATCACATCTACGTGTTTCCCCACGCTCTAGCTCCACACGACCAAACGAAAGCCTCCCGCGTCTGGTTAACCCCAATGTGGCGTGGTAAAAAATTCCTTGTCTATTCCGGCTATAACTATCCAATGTTTCGTTGGACCGGGACACATTCAGTCGAGATTGATTTTACTGACTTATATCCAGAGCCATGCACAGTTGAACCGGTTAAAAGTTTTGGCGAACCAAAACACAACATTTTAGTGTCGGTGGTATTCGGCAAGGAGAATATTTCGAATACTCTACCGTAATCGGCCTAACTATATTCAAAGGAAAAATGGGGACAACGGTCCCCTT
>JBEKUA010000028.1:0-8095 GCA_049515495.1 Smithella sp.
ATGGCCAACTATTGAGTATGAAACAAGTTATTCTGTGTCGGTCGGTGTTCACGATCAACGACCATATATTATTGACGGCCAGAAATCTCCCACTTATGTTGGTACTATGCGATCTCAGTGGGGCGTCCCTTGGAATATGAATACTCAGAGCGATAAACCACTATCTGATGACATTGCGTCAGCAATAGTATCAGGTTTTATGAGAGTCGGAATAAAAGCGTCTGCTGTTCCATTACTTTTCTCTGATGATCAAAATAATGCAATTGAGAAACTCAAAAAGTTGAGAGCGAAAAGAATTGTTATCATAACTCTAAACGAATGGAAAATTGATATTTTACGAAGTGCAGGTTTTTTCATATATGCAACAATAAGAGTTTATGATGAAGAAGGAAATGAACTTGCAAATAGCTCCGTATCTCATGAGAAAGTGGGGTCTGGAGATGGCTCTGTTATGTCCACTGATTATGCTGCACGATCATATTTGAATATGCTATTGAATGATGAAAAAATAAAAACTGCATTGGGAGGATCATCTGTTTTCGTGGTCAAGGAAATCGGTCGGGATGATCGTTTTATTGCATATAATAATGGAACGGTTCTAGACACTAAGACTAACTTAATGTGGGCAAACAGGGATAGTGGGGCAAATATTAACTGGAAGAGCGCAAAAAATTATTGTGCAAGTTACCGTAGCGGAGGCTACACTGACTGGCGGACGCCAACAAAGGATGAATTAATTGGATTATATGATAGTAGTAAATCCAAGGCGTCAGCATGTGATAGTAATCAGAATATTAGTGTCATTACAAAATTGATTAATATAAGCTGTTCTTATTTATGGGCTTCTGACATAACACATTCCACGTTTCGTGCTGATACCGTTGCTACCATCAATTTCAATGACGGCAAGCTATATTGGTATAACTGGTCAAGCGGTGCTGATTATTTCAGAGTACTCCCTGTGCGTTCTGCTGCAATAAAAAAACCTGCTATTTCACCGCAAACTGATTTAGAAACCAAAGAAAAAAGTTCCGATTCTTCGGAATATGCTCAGAAACTGCGTGAGTTAAAAAAATTAAAGGATGAAGGTTTCCTAACGGATAAAGAATATGAGCAAAAAAGGAAAGCAGTTGTTGATGGTCTGTGATTTTAAAATAAAGGAGATGCAATGAAGAAGATAATATTTTTGTTACCTATACTTTTTTTATTAAGTTGTGCAAGCTCCACGTATATTAAAACATTGCCTGAAGGGGCAAAGATTAAAGAAGGGGATATAGTGAAAGGAGTTACACCTTATTTGCACTGGGATAGGGGTATTGGTACTGGTGGTAGAACATTTACGCTCCAAATGGAAGGCTATAAAGACAAGACAATTATTATTGAAAGACGTGAATTTAAAGCTCAAAGAATTATTTTATTACCAGTTCTAGCTTGGCCATGGATTTTCGGTTATCCAGATGAGTACTTTTTTGAACTAGAAAAGGCAGTGCAAAACGATGTGCCTTCTTCAATAAAACAGAACATTCCAGTATCTTCCAAAATCTCAACACAGCCAAGTAAGGTCGAAACTGAACACGCCCAGAAATTGCGGGAACTAAAAAAATTAAGAGATGAAGGACTTCTGTCTGATGTTGAATATGAATTAAAAAGGAAGGCTATTATTGATAGTATGTAATTTAATCTGATGAAATCAATTCATTGGTTGGTTAATGAAAGGCAGGGGCAATTGGCTCTGCCTTTTTTATTTTATGAGATAACAATTACGGTTTGACAGGTTGTGTTAAATTGCAAAATGAGAAAAAACAAAAGTAGAGGAAGAAAGAAACATTATGGCTATAAGGAAAAAGCGGCTTTCAAAAAATTACCGGAACACTTCGAAGACAACTCAGTACTTAGCAGACATGCAGACAGATACCCATTTTTGACTCCACCGGGTAGGGGGCACTGAGTAATTCTTTCGAGGGGGGGAAGGACACTTAATAATTGCCTATTTTAAAATTATGAGCTGAAGAACTCCGGCAAGAGGTTAATGGAAGAGTACACGGGTTTTCTACAGGAGACCCTACGCAGAAAAAATCTGCTTAAGTTTAAAAACGATATAAAAAAATGATTATTAGTATCTGATATGATTAAACAATAAGCTTTAAATATTATTTAAAGTAGCAAGGAAAAAACAGGATAATTTCGTAATGAAAATATATGTATACGATGTTTAAAGGTGGGAAAGATTGTTGGAATCATGATAATGGATAAGTAAGCGGCAGATAAAAAATGTTCACTAGCGGTGATAGATTATAAACTTTGAATCACAAATTTTATTTGTTAGAAAAATACCAATTAAAAAAGTTAGTTTAACATGTGGAAATAGACATTTTGGGGGTATTTTTGGGGGTATGTGCAAAATTACATATTTAATAAATACTATAATTATAATTACTTAGCTAATCAGTTCGATCCTCCTCAGCCCACCAAGACATAGTGCACAAAAGTGCAAGGAAGTACAAAAACCCACTGTAACCAGCGGGTTTTTTGTTATTATTCGTACAAAGGCGTGCTATAAGGTTTTTTAAAATCCATCTGTTTTTAGTATGCATTTGAGGGTAATATATACCCGAAATATTTTGCGTATACTAAAAAAATGGAGGTTTATCATGCCTAAGCGCATGATCCCTCTGTCTGATATTAAAGTTCATAAAGCAAAAGCAAAGAACAATAACATTACCCTATTTGATGGCATTAATCGGGATGGAATGGACAACATCCTACCCTGTTAATCTCTTCTCAAAACTGCATTTTTATGTTAGATTTCAATCTGGTAATCATCAAGAAATAAGTGAAGATTTTTATTAATTTTCAGATTTATTATGATGGAGTAATTCCTCTTTGAAAGCTTGAGTTTTACACAATGAGCGTGAAATTTATCAAATATGACTGAAAAACGTCGTTTTTATTTCAGCCATAAGAAGAAGAAAGATTTAAGCTCAAGAAAAGAATGGTCATGAATCTTGTTAATGCAAATGCTGCCGTAAAAAGTTCGGGTTCCGTTTGGGATTATTTTGATCGTTTATACTGCATTTCTCTGAAAGAACGTGAAGATCGTCGCCAGTCAGCGCTTGAAGAATTTTCAAAAGTAGGGCTGGCTGGTAGAGTTGCGTTCGAGATTGGCCAACGTCATTCAAATAATATTGAGCAGGAGGTATATGAATCCCACATGCTATGCCTGCGTAAAGGGTTGGAAGCAGGTGCGGAAAATATTGTTATTTTTGAAGACGATGTAGAATTTGACTGCTTTGATCCGGAACGATTAAGAAGTTGCACTGAATTTTTGAGGCAACATCCCCAATGGAAAGTTTTGCTCATCGGAGCTTTAATTCGCTCCAGCCGTAAAACTACTGATCCGTGCGTACAGAAAGTTCGTTACCAGAGTCTGACCCATGCCTACGCTTTAAATCGGCATTATGCGGAAACTTTAGCATATGAACCCTGGCAGGGCATTGTTAACGACACCCTCTTTCGGTCGCTGGCTGATGATGTCTATGCAATTTATCCTATGTGCGCATTTCAAAAAAAATTTACCTCGGATAATTACAAGTATCCTAAACTTGTGCTAATCCGACGTTTGTTAGGTGGACTTAAGCGCATTCAAAAAGCAATTGAATTCTACCATAGGCACAAATTTGGTATCTATGCGGCGCATGTCATTGTTATTTTACTTGTGCTGTTAGTTTTTTTCTATTGATTATATTATTGCTGCCATTTCCGCTCGTCCTGCAATCAAAAACTGATAGCGAAGTTCGGGGTAGCATAACATCTGCGGATATTTTCCATAACAAAAGTTTTCAAGACTGTAATGCGATCATGAGAAATGTTACTCGATAAGAGAAAATAGGCCTAAACAGAGAAAATACACTGTTTTTATAACCCATCCCTTTTTTTCCATTATAGAGCTTCTACGTTCTTTTTGATTTTAACTCTTTTTTCCTTAATCATGGCTGCTTTGTTGCCCTCCAGCCATGTTTGCAAGGCTTCATCACGCTTCATGGAAATCAATATCTTTTTGTACATGGCTTTTTGGGTTTCAAAATCTTTCTTATCCGGTTTGCTTATATCCTTGAGCTTCAATATGAAATAGGTATTATTGATAAAAAGAGGCTTTTCCGCGTATGGTTTGTTGGCGGAAAGCTGAAAGAGAACATCAGCCGCATCCGGGATTGTTCCCACCTTGGGTATTGTATCCCCAATCTTGAAAGTGCCTGTTTCGTTAACTTTCAACCCTTTTTCCTTGGCGATTTTATCAAGACCTTCTCCCGTTTTTATACGCTCTAAAATTGACTGCGCTTCTTTTTCGGCAAGAATCTGCGTTTCGTTTTCTATGAAGCGGCGCCGGACTTCATTTTCTATGGTGTTCAGTATCGGCAAGTTAGCAGGTTTTATATCGACAACTTTGAAAAGATAATAACCGTCTTCGGCAGCAATGACTTTACTGATTTCGTTTTTCTGCATATCCAGAAGCATTTCGGTAAGGTTTTTAAGGGATGCAAATTCCTGCGGCGGTTTATTAATTGAAAAGAAATCCAAATTATGAATTTTTAAATTATTTTTACTGGCATAGCTCTCCATATTATCTTCTTGATAGACAACGTCCCTGGCTTTTCTGGCTTCTGAATAAGCATTTGGCAATCCTCTTGTTTTTTTTAATTCCTTAGTTATGGAATCCTGAGCTTGGGTAAGTGTGAGTTGTTTGCCGTCTTTGGTTTTATATTTGTCTTTATTGCTTAGGTAATAGCTTTTGACGTCTGAATCACTGATGTCTTGCGGGAAAGAATCGCCGGAAAAATATATATATTGAATCTTTATCTGTTCGGGAACACGGAATAAATTACTGTTACGCTTTAAATAGTCTTCCAGTTCGGCTGGAGTGGGTGTAATTTTCTTTTTGATATCATTGCCGGAAATTTGCACGAAATTAAGATTAATTTTCTGGTTCTGCAACACGTACAGATCGTAAATTTCTTGATCGGAGATTTTAACGCCTTCTAGAACAAGGGATTCAATTTTGTTCGCTATCATATCTGCTTTGTGGAGAGTTTCAAAATCTTCAGAGGACATTCTGTTGTAGCGAAGTATCTGCTTGTATTTGCGTTCATCAAACTCGCCATTTGTTTGCAATGCCGGTAATGACATGATGCTATTTCGTAATTCATCGTCGGAAACTCGAATCTTTAAATCAGCGGCTTTGGCGAGGATTATCTGCCTGTTGAGTAAATCATCATACGTTTTTTTCTTGAGGTCCATTTTCTTGAGTATTTCCGGAGTAAATTTTGCTCCAAGACGAAGCCGTGTCATATCCAGCATTTTTTCGTATTCGTTGTGAAATTCAGCTTCGCTGATTGCTTTTTTATCAACTGTGGCAATTATTTTTGCGCTTTGGCCTCCTCTGTTGGAACCGAAATAAAGGACAAAAACTATAATGATAATCCCCAGGATTCCAATCATAAACCAGCCGCGTGCGTGTTTGCGAAAAAATTTCAGCATAAAATCACCTCAAAAAAGATAACGAATTTGTTCAATAATAGTTAAACTTTTACTCTATTATTATAGTCATTTGCAAAAAGCAAACATAATTTAAAAAGGCGTTGATTAGGATAATGAAATGCTGTATAGAAAATAGTTCTACGGAAAAGTCATTATTATTGCGAAAATATAGGGGGATAAATGTTACTTGATTATATATTAGGAAAATTTTCCAACGATCTTGCTATTGATCTTGGCACTGCAAATACCATTGTTTATGTCAAAGATAAAGGCATGGTTTTAAATGAACCCTCTGTTGTAGCCGTATATCAGGATTCCAGAGGAATGAAAACGGTGCGTGCCGTAGGCAATGAAGCTAAAAACATGCTGGGACGCACTCCGGGCAATATTGTCGCTATCAGGCCAATGCGCGATGGCGTTATCGCCGATTTCGATATAACTGAAAAAATGCTGAAACATTTCATTTTAAGCGTCCATAATCGCAAGTCTCTGGTGCGGCCGCGAATTATTGTTGCTGTGCCGTCAGGGATAACTCAGGTGGAAAGGCGCGCCGTACGTGAGGCAGTGCAATCGGCTGGCGCCAGAGAAATTTACCTGATTGAAGAACCAATGGCCGCGGCTATCGGAGCAGGTTTGCCTGTTTCCGAGCCCACCAGTTCAATGGTGGTTGATATTGGCGGCGGGACAACTGAGGTTGCTGTTATTTCCCTTGGTGGAATTGTGTATTCGAAATCGGTGAGAATCGCCGGTGACAAGATAGATGAAGCAATCGTTCAGTACATGAAGCGAAAGCACAATTTGCTTATCGGAGAAAGAACAGCAGAAATTATCAAAATTGAAATCGGCTGCGCCTATCCATTTGACGAAATTAAAGTTGGTTCCATAAAGGGGCGCGATTTGATATCCGGAATTCCCAAAATCACGGAAACCAATTCTGAAGAAATAAGGGAGGCCATCAACGAACAGATCACATTTATTGTTGACGCGATCAAAGACACTCTGGAAAATTCTCCGCCGGAACTTGCCGGTGATATTGTTGACCGTGGTATCGTTCTTACAGGTGGTGGAGCACTGCTGCAAAATATTGACATCCTTATAAGAGAAGAAACCGGATTGCCTATTACTATTACTGATGATCCCCTGTCGGCTGTGGCCAGGGGCGCGGGCATGGCTCTGGATCAAATCAGTGTGCTTAAAGATATTGCTCTTGAGGTCTAAAAACGTCCGGGTGAAGCATAGCTGATTAGCAATATTTTATTTATTTTTGTTTTGTATGGCTTCAACATTTTTTTGTGAATGTAAGGCAAATCGGCTAAAACGATCTGCTTTTTGCTTATGATATCGCTTGTAAACTTTTAAACTAAGCTTCGCAAACCTTCTATTCCGGCTGACAGCGTTCGATACAGCCTTATAATTATTTCCCTTATCAGGTAAAAAATGTTTTTTTTAAGGAAATATAAAACAATTATCTTCATTGCTGCTCTTCTTGTCGTGGCTTTGAGTATGATTTTCTATAATTTGAAATATGGAACGGATAAAAGTTTCCTGAGAAAGATTGTATTGGAAACTATAGCACCGGTGCAAAAGGCTTTGAGCTTTTCCATCGCCAGTGTAAAAGATGACTGGTCGCGCTATATTTTTCTTGTCGGCATTGTGGATGAAAATAAAAATTTAAAGAAAGAAATTGAAGAACTCAAAGCAGTTTTGATTTCATATCAGGAGAGTTATCAGGAAGCGCAAAGGTTGAGAAAGCTTCTATCTCTTTCAGATGATTATAAATACCAGTTCATTTCCGCCCGGGTTATCGGTAGAGAACAGGCCGCTCTTTCCAGAGTAATATTGATCAATAAAGGTTCATCTGATGGTTTGAAAACCGGTATGCCGGTTGTTGCGCCTCCCGGATTAATTGGCCGCCTGGTTGATGTCTCCTGGCATGTTTCCCGGGTGCTGCTGTTTATTGATGAGAACAGTAATATTGACGCCATTGTACAGCGAAACCGCACACAGGGGATTATAAGCGGGGCAGGCTCTCGCGGACTGATTTTTAAATATATTTCCAAAACTCAGGATGTTAAAGAAGGCAATAACATATATTTTTTCAGTATCCAGCCAATCGGAAATAAAAAATGAACATAAGAAAATAACAATATAAATAAAAGTAAATAATCCCGGCACCGAACCGCCGAAACAATCCAATACAAATCCGAGGATTGATGCTAAAATTACTCCTTTAATTAAATCAAGATGAAATCCGGCATAAATAATTACAATTAAAGATAGTTCAAAGACCAACCGGTCGGAAAAAATTACATCGGCAATAGTTGATTGCAGCGCTATTAATAATATGGATAAGAATGGCAGTGATATATAATAAAGCATCGTTATCAAATTTTAGTTTCATCGGAAGATAAAATTAATATTTCCTCCAGTTTAGAAAAATCAGCGAACGGGGCAACATTGATTTTTAAAAAAAGACTGGCATCCTGTTTGTCGACATGGATGACCTGACCAATCAGCATACCCTTGGGAAACACACCTCCCATGCCGGCAGAAACAATGA
>JBEKUA010000029.1:0-8090 GCA_049515495.1 Smithella sp.
CGCGACGGCATTGCGCAAGCCGTCATTGAAGCACACAAAAAAGGAAAAACAATACTCGGTATCTGCGGCGGTTACCAGATGCTGGGCCGTGAACTGCTCGATCCGAACGGCATCGAGAGCGACCTGCGTCAATTGCCGGGCCTCAATCTGTTACCTCTGCGTACTATACTCGAAGGCGATAAAATCACAAGACAGGTCAACTTCATTTTTGCCGGCGGAAATTCAACGTGCTCAGGCTACGAAATACACAACGGCCGCACAGAGATTTTATCTGAAATAAAACCCATGAATCATATGGAAGACGGCTCTTCGGACGGTTGCTTTACCGAAAAATGTTTCGGCACCTATATTCACGGCATTCTGGATAATGCCGGGTTTATCGATTTTCTGATTACACCTTATTTATCGGAAAAAGAGCAACAGTCTTCATTCGATTATTTCAAGTTCAAAGAAGAACAATACAACAAGCTGGCGGATCATGTGAGGAAACATGTTAATCTGCCTCTGATTTATTCGATGATTAAGGAAGGCGTTTAATATTAAACGGCGACGGTATATTCACCACTACAAAAAGTATTCATTAAATCCCGGCAATACAACCCTGTGAGCCTTTGCGCATTTAACAATTCCGATGGTTCGGGAATCGGATTTATTGCATTCTTTCTCCTGAAAATCTCAGTTTTCAAAACTGAAATTTTATGTTAGGTTGCAACAAGTTATCGTTAAATAACTCTACAGTATTGAGGATTTTCTTATAGCTAGTTTTTCTAATCATCCAATGTGTGTAACATGACTGCAACAATAATGAAAAAGACCATATCTGCCCCATTTGTTACTTTCGTTTATAAATTTATCTTCTCTACTATTTGGATTGTCGGATTTGGTTTCGGTACGATCATGCTATTCTTTACTAAACAAGATGACAAATGGTATTTCCTTGTTGCATGGCTCATTGGATCTTTTGTCATATGCAATTTATGTGTTAAATTGAAGGTCGTTGAAACAGATGGCAATTGCATATACATTTCAAATTATGTCAAAAAAATAAGCGTGAGCTTTTCAGAAATTGATGAAATAAGAGACAATTGTTTTATAAGTCCCCGCCTGATATTTATCACATTTAAAAATGATACGATCTTTGGAAACAAGATATTATTCACTCCAAAAGGTTTTTATAGCTTTAGGCGACATCCCATTGTTGAAGAATTAAAAAATATGGTTCCCAATAGAAACAAATTATTATCAAAAAAAGGATGGTTTCCGTCATGAAGAAGATAGTGCTCTATATTATTTTGCCATTGCTGATTCTTGCAGTGTCCGGCGTCGTTTGTTTTGCCGATGTCAACGAAGATATGTTTATGGCAGCGCAGCGGGGCGACGTAGAAATAGGGGACAGCGCCCTATTTATTTGTTGACTTTGTAAAAAATAGGGCGCTGTCCCCTATTTTCGAAAAATGTTTCGGCACCTATATTCACGGTATTCTGGATAATGCCGGGTTTATCGATTTTCTGATTACACCTTATTTATCGGAAAAAGAGCAACAGCCTTCATTCGATTATTTCAAATTCAAAGAAGAACAATACAACAAACTGGCGGATCATGTGAGGAAACATGTTAATCTGCCTCTGATTTATTCGATGATTAAGGAAGGCGTTTAATATTAAACGGCGACGGTATATTCACCACTGCAAAAAGTATTCATTAAATCCCGGCAATACAACCCTGTGAGCCTTTGCGCATTTACCAAATCCGATGGTCATAAACATCATAAGCGCAACAGGATTATCTTGACATGGAATTCAAAAATCCTATATTCTTACGGTATAGAAGCAAATTATTATCAAAAAAAGGATGGTTTCCGTCATGAAGAAGATAGTGCTCTATGTTCTTGTGTCATTGCTGATTCTTGCAGTGTCCGGCGTCGTTTGTTTTGCCGATGTAAACGAAGATATGTTTATGGCAGCCCAGCGGGGCGACGTGGAGACGGTGAGGCTGCTGCTGGAAAAAGGCGCAGATATCAACTACAAGCATCCTATGGTCCTCGGTCACACACCCATGACGATCGCCGCGGCCTGGGGCCATACCGGGGTTGTATCGCTGTTGCTTGATCACGGTGCATCGGCAGACCAGCAAAGCGAAGACGGCGTCTCTGCATTGCAGTGTGCCGCCTCCACCGACAAAAGCGAGATGGTAAAACTGCTTCTGGACAGAATGGCTGATGTGAATCACCGGGACAAGAGCGGCAGAACCCCTTTATTCGACGCGGCCTGTTCAAAATGCCCGCCGGAGAACGCGCGGCTGCTGCTTGCAAAGGGCGCCGATATAAATGCAACGGACAATAAGGGGAAAACAGCATTCTATTACGCCCAGGCAAACGCCAATCAGGGAGTTATGGAAGTGCTTGTTAAGGCAGGGGCCAACGGAGGAAAGATGCCCGAGGCGGCGCCTGCAAAACTAACGGCGGCAGACAAACAGTTTCTGACCTCGGAGTGCAAAATCGAACCCTCTGACATTGATGCAATCCCGAAGCTGACCACGAAAACGCAGCAGCAGCTTCTTTCGCGAATTGCCATGCGTAATTGCACACTGCTTAATTCTTTCAAGGTGGTGCGGAACTACTACAATTCACTCAAGCCGAAAGAGGCCCTGAAGATGCCGCCCGGCGATTGGGGCTACGCGGAAATATACCTGACTGACGAAGAGTTCAATCGATATGTAAAGATAATGCAGGAGGCGCCTTTATAAACAAATTGGTTAAAAGGGATCGGCAACACGCTCTTTCGAATCAATAATTGTTAATCATGTCCCTTATAGAAAAAGACTATACATATAAATTATGAAAAGAACTATACGAATAATATTGTGGAATCTTTATGTCTGGCCGATCACCGTTTTTGCGCTGATTTCTTGCTGGACTTCAATAAATGAATCCTCGACAATAATTTTCAATTTTCTTACTTTCATGACCGCAGTCATCGCTCTTCATCTCAACGCGTGGGATAAGGAGATTGGAACTAAAACATCCCGCATAGTGTACGCGGTTCTGTTTATTACGTGGGCATTTCTTCCCATGTTTTTGAGTAAAGATACTGAACATATCCATATTACACTTGTGCCGTTGTACATCGCCGTTTCCAATTATGCATTCCGCAACTGGGAATTGGCAAAGAACCAGTCAGGTTTGGGGAAAAAATCAAAAATCATTATTGCTGCTTTCATAATAATACCTGTTTTAATCTCAATAAGTATACCACTGTATATTTCATATAATGTGCGTACTTTAAAATTTGTTTGCACGGAAAATCAACGAAAGTTCCTTTATAAAGTGCCTGTTGAAAGAAAAATTGCAGATATCGGAAATCGGTCTCCTGATAATGTTAAAGTCAGTTATGCAAATTTTGAAATGACATTGCCGTTCAAGAAATTCGAAAGAATATGTTACGGCTCATTGGAATATAAAAATAAGTTTACCTCGATCACCATTGATAGCCGTATACCCAAAGGAATTATTATAGAAATTCCTTTATCCGGCTTCCCGTCGAAAGACAAAAACGGGAAGGAGCCCCTCTTTGAGAAGCATAATAGAATGCTGTATATGACGCCCGATAAAATTAGCCTTCTTAAAGATAGTGAAGATCAATATAAGGAAAAACTTCAATTACTTATTACAAAATCTTTAGAAGAATTTTATGTCGGATCGGGCAGTATTTACAAATTTGAAACTTCCTATATTAAAGGTTTTGAATTTATTAATCCGGAGTTGATAAAGAAATCAAAACATATAAAAGTGGAAATATTTGACAAGAATGATAATCAATATGAACTAAAATTTATCGGGTTTTCACAAGAAGAAATAGATTATGTTTTGTCATCAATGCGCATGAATGGCGTAAATGAAGGGTCAGCGTCTGGAATATTTAAGGGAATAAGGGTGGGGCGCTGTGTTTTTATGGACAGTGCCCTTGCAAGAAAGTATAAAGAGAACTTGGGCAAAGAGAAATGCGGCAAATAAAGATTAAATATAGTCTTAAGAGATGCGCATTGCAGGTTTCAACATGCACTTATAACATGATCAATGAATCTCTTGTTAATGGGTTTGGGTTCTTCAGGTCATGGTTATTGTTTACGCGTATTTGCGGGGTTTTCACGCTTTCAAACGGAAATGAGCAAAGAAAAAACTTACTGAAAATTTAACAGTTTCGGGAAAAGTTCGTTGCGACTGTGAATACCGATTGTACGAAAGATTTCTTTCTGGTGATCTTTTACGGTATGCGGAGAAATGAAAAGCTTATCGGCGATTTCACTAGTGGAATTTCCGATTGCAGATAAAAGAGCAACTTCCTGCTTTCTGGGAGACAATTGGTATTGTTTTAGTTTTTCCTTAACAAACTTATCATCGTTGAGAGTTATTTTATATAATTTATCATTACTCAATTTCCCCATGGTCGATTTGTGATTGGCAACTCCGGTTGCACAAATCATGAAGAAGGTTTTCTTTCCCATCTTAATCGGATGTATTTTAAACAACACGTTTAAAACCACTTTATTATTTATAGTGACTTTACCGGGAATATTTGTAGCAAATCCCTGTTTTTTTATATCATCAATTAACGATTTTCTTAGCTCTGCTGAAATGAATCCGAGTTCTATTGATGTATGTCCGATTACCTTTTTGCGCGGCAAGCCCATTATTTTGAGGGCGGCTTTATTGACCTCAACATAGGTGCCATCCTTAGCCCTACTGATACAAAGGGGAAGCGGATCTTCCATGAAGCATTTAAAGATTAAATCTTTTACGGGCGTTTTTACTATTCGTTTATGACTTTTCATAACCAAAATAAATTCACCTTTAGGGGCGTTTTTATTATTCGTTTATGACATTTCATAACCCAAATAAATGCACCTTTTAATTAGTATATTATAAATATCTAAAAACACAATCCCCCATATGGGGGGTATTAAAGAGAAATGATATTAACTATAGTAAACAAAAATATTTTCTAAAGTGAATATTAAGGTATTTATAAAATACCCCCCTTCGTGGGATTGATAATGCTTTTATTCCTGTTATCATTATGATCGCAAGAAACTTTTTGGGGAAGGGGTGTTATGCCGGTTAAAGTTCCCGATGATGTACTCAAAATGACAATAAAATGTCTTCACAAGTTCTCCTGTCTTACTCAAGGTCAATGCGGCGAACACAAGATGTGTGAAGTTGAACATATCAATGGCAATAATATTATATTCCTGAAAGACACGCAACAAACACATTGTCCATATCGATTAGCGTTCGGCTTTAGTCAAATATGCACTTGCCCTACACATTACACCATAATGTGCATAAAAGAAAAATAATTATCACCAAAGCTTAAGCTTTGGCGGAATATCAAAAAACGCTTACATAGGAGCAAAGCTGATAAGAAAGGGTTGCTTTAGCTTGTTCTAAAACGGACCCTTGTATATTCAATCGAACACAGATTACAAAAGGAGAGTTTATGTCAAAGATTAAGGTATATATTTTTAAATATTTTGAGCAGATTGTGGTACTGTTTATCCTGACTGCTGTTGTTGTTTTGAATTATTTTATTGCCGAAAAGCTCGCCCTTCTGAATCTATTCTATTTACCCGCGATTGTTGCCGGATTCGTACTTGGGAAAAGAAAAGCCCTGCTTACCAGTATTTTCAGCGTCGTGGCAGTCACATTCTATGTCTTTCTGAACTATGACAATTTCAAGTCAGTCACAGGTTCCGTTTCATTATATGCAAATATTATTTCATGGGGCAGCTTCCTTATCCTGTGTGCAATTGTTGTCGGCCATCTGCATGAAAAAAATGAACAACAAATAGTTCAGCTGAAAAGCGCCTATATGGGCATACTGGAAATACTGTCAAAATATCTCGAGTCTGCCGATAAATACACGCAGGGCCATTCTGTGAGGGTTTCACATTATGCCACCGAAATAGCTGAGGCCATGAAACTGGAACCCCACGAGATTGAAAATATTAAAGTCGCGGCGCTGCTGCATGATATTGGCAAAGTCGATATCAGCACGGAACTTATCGGCAAAGCAGCTTCTCTCAGCAGTGAAGAAATGAATACTATAGCCAGCCATTCCGAGCGTGGAGCACGGATACTTTCTTCTGTGAGCAGCGTGTTGAGCGAAGCTATTCCGCTTGTCCTGGCCCATCACCAGTATTTTGACCATGACGATCACAAAGGTTCCCTCGAAGGGGAAGTGCAGCTGGGAGCGCACATTTTAGCGGTTGCCGACTCCTATGACGCCATGACTACCGACAGGCCGTATCGTTCAGGCATGCAGCCGTGGAAAGCTATTGAGGAATTGGAGCGGTGCATTGGCACGCAGTTTAACCCGGAGGTTGTAGCATGCTTCAAAAGAACGCTTTTTCATCATGACGGCACCCATCAGATCCTGTCAGGAGATAAAGCAATGGCATTTGAATAGCGATGGCCGTATGTAACCTGTCCTATTTGTAACATATGGTACAAATAGGACAGGGGAAGTCAAAGCTTTTGAGACAGGGTAATTGCGGCTAATATTAAATTGATATACAAAAATGATTTTCCTGCATTTAATTCATGAATAAATAGTGTTTGATAAGAATTGTAACGCCTCAAGCATTCTAAAAGGGATGAAGGGATGGAAGAAAGAAGAGCGCCAAGGATAAAGGATGATGAGGAAGTTACTATAACAGTCGTCTCCGGAGGAGAAAATCTTCCGGAAGAAGAAATCAATGGTAACCACATTAAGGATATCTCCGTGTGCGGCGCCAAAATTCAGACCAATATTCTTTTGCCCGTAAATACACTCCTTGAATTAGATTTCACATCAAATGGCGCGCACCAGCAAATAAAAATCCTGGGGAAAGTACAATGGAATAAAATCATCAATGAGAATGAGTCTTATGAGTTTGGTGTGGAATTCTATCCCAGCAGGGAAATGGATAAACTTTATTATTATATCTCACGGCAACTAAAATCCAATAATCCTGAGTTTATCAAAAAATGAAGTTTCCCCGATTGATTCTCGTAATAAAAATAATTTATTTAATTCATACAGGCATTTGCGGGAGGTTTCAATATGAACGTAAAGGGCATCATTTTTCTTGTAGGAAAGACTGCTATCGTTAAACTATTCGGTGAGGAACGCTGGAACTCTTTTATATCCAAACTTACGGCAAAGGACAAATTTTTCAGCAATACAATTTGGGCCATTACTCCCGTTCCGATGGATAAATTCATCCTTTTTCTTGACGAGATGATTAAGGAATTTTTCGACAACGATATGATGCAGTACGTGACGTTCGGGAAGGTAGCCGCGCAATTTGCCCTGTCGCCGGAAGGCCCATACACAGCTTATCTGATCAAAAAGGATATGAAACTCTTCGTTGAATCGGTCCTGACTAAACTCTGGTCGACCTATTTTGACAAAGGTATAGTAATCACAAAATTCGAGAACAACGTCGTTCATCTCAAAATCACCAAGCTTCAAATCAGACATTATTACTTCGAGAAACTTCTCATGGGTTACTTTCAGAAGGCCCTTAAAATTTTCGGGAAGAAAACTGTTGTAAAACAGGTCAGGAGTATTTCATCGGGCAATGATGATATTTATTTTACCTATGAATTAATAGATTCTTGATTAACATGTAATGAATGTGGCGATTTAAGATTATCAGTACCGTAAGTCCCGGTATTTTACCTTTTAATTTGGTAATCATTACTTTAAATTTGTTTGTTCATCAAAGCACATAGGAATTGACTCTAAAGCTTAAGATAGGGCCGCATAGTAATCTCCAGCTTTTTTCTCTGATTTTCATATTCGGCTTTATCCAGTACAGGCGGCAATTCAATTTTCGGCAAAAATTTTATGGTCACGCGGGCGAAAGGTTTGGGAATCATAAATTTATCCCAGCTGTTCAAATACCAGGCGCGATCGGCAACGATAACGAGCGGAACAATCACAGCGCCTGCGATGCGGGCAATGGCAATCGCGCCGATCTTAACAACGCCGGCGGGGCCGCGCGGTCCATCCAGGATATGCGCTGCTAACCGGTAGTCTTTTAACCT
>JBEKUA010000030.1:0-8070 GCA_049515495.1 Smithella sp.
CCTTAAATTTACAAAAGGTATCGATTGTTGTTGAGAAAATATTTCGCTTTAAAATTTTACCCGGAGACGTTTATTATTTAAGTGAACTTCCGTCCAAGGTTAACTATGGAGATATTGTTATTATTGTTGTCGGTACTTTGTTGATTTGTTTTCTATCGACAATTTATCCCTCTTTACGGGCTTCCAGGACAGATCCTGCTGAAGCCTTGAGATATGAATAAAATTAAGACGGCTAATGAATAATTTATGATTGTATTGGAAAATTTGTCGAAGACATTTTTAAAAGATGGAATTAATATTAATGTTTTACGTGGTCTGAACCTTAAAATTAATAGAGGGGAATCCCTGGCAGTTCTCGGTATTTCCGGCGCCGGTAAAAGTACTCTTATTCATATTATGGGGATGCTGGATCACCCGACAGGAGGTTGTCTTTCCATTGATGGCATGAACGTTTTTGAATGGGAAGAAAAGAAGAGATCATCTTTCCGCAACTCGACTATAGGTTTTGTTTTTCAATTTAATAATTTGCTTCCGGAATTCAATGCTTTGGAAAACACCATGATGCCAGCCTTAATAGGAAGGATCCCAAAGAAACAAGCAGGAGAAAAAGCTTGCAAATTGCTGAAGGAAGTTGGATTAGAACATAGAATCAAACACAAGCCTGGAGAACTGTCAGGCGGCGAACAACAGCGGGTGGCTATTGCCCGTGCTCTTATTATGGAGCCGGAAATATTGCTGGTTGATGAACCGACAGGAAATCTTGACACGGAAACAGGAAAAAAGATAGAAGATATTCTGGTAAATTTAAATGCGGAAAAAGGAATCACTCTTGTTACTGTAACTCATAACAAATTACTGGCAGAAAGAATGTCCGACAGGATTGTTCTGCACGATGGGAAAATTTATGAATATAAATAAAATAATGCGTCAAACATTGTTAACCTTTTTGTTTTTCATTATTCTTTTTGCTCCGCAGGCGCATGGCCAGGAATCAAAAAAAATGATGATAATGCCTTTTGAGATTTACAGCAATTACGATAAGTCGACTATCAGGGAATCACTCTATAAAAATTTGTCGGAGGAATTTAAAAAAGAAAAATTTATTCAGATAATCCCGGCGGATAATTTTCTTCGAAACTATATAAATATTGATGAAAAAAAGGCCATTAGTAATGGAAAATCCATGGGTGCTGATTTTGTGATTATAGGCAGTTTGACCCAATTAGGCGAATCTTTGAGCATTGATACGAGAATAATAGATGTCGCCCAGGGGAATATTTTGTCTACAGCTTCTGCTCAAGGTAAAGGTTTGGCCAACCTTGGCGCTATCGTTGCACAATTAAAAATGGAAATTCTTGTACGCGTCGGGTTAGTTCAGAGAATAGCTAAGATTGAAATTCAGGGGAACAGAAAGATAAATTCCACAGCTATAATTGCAAGAATTAAAAGCAAGGTGGGAGATAATTATTCCGAGGCAGATATTGCGGCAGATATTAAAGCAATATTTAAAATGGGTTTTTTCTTAGACGTCATTGCAGAAGAAACGTCCATACCGGAAGGGAAAGTCGTCACTTTCATTGTGCAGGAAAAAGGACTTATTTCAGAAATTCGCATTAATGGCAATAAAGCCTTAAGTAAAGATGATATTCAGGATGCTATGACAACGAAGACCAAGCAAAACCTGAATCAGGAGCAAATTAAAGCTGATATAGAAAAAATAAAAACCCTTTATGACGGTAAAGGTTATTACAATGCCGAAATAACAGATAGAGTCGAACGGGATGGAGAGAAAGATTTCCGCGTAATTTTAGATATCAAAGAAAATGACAAACTCTACATCAGGTCAATTACTTTCGAGGGCAACGAAGCCTACAGCTCAAAAGAACTAAAAAATATGATGACTACTTCTGAATATAGCATTCTTCACTTCTTCACCGATGCGGGTTTGCTCAAGCGCGATCAACTTAAACAAGACATTGGTAAGTTAACCGCGTATTATTTCAATAATGGTTTTATTAATGCTCAAGTCGCCGAACCGGAAATAACTACTGATAAAAAAGGAATGTACATTCTAATTAAAATTAAAGAGGGTAAAAGATTTAAAGTAGATAAAGTGGAAATTTCCGGTGATTTACTGCAAAAATCCAAAACGGAGCTATTTAAGCTCCTGAAAACAAAAAAAGGTGATAATTATAGCCGCGAAGCAATTATGAAAGATATAGATTCCTTAACGCAAGCCTGCAATGATGAAGGTTATGCTAACGCGGATATTAATCCCAAAATCAACACCAGAGAAAATGAACAACTGGTTGATGTGGACTATCAAATAACTAAAGGCGAACCGGTTTATATCAATCATATTAATATTTCCGGCAATAACATTACACGTGATAAAGTGATCCGGCGTCAGTTAGAAGTTGTTGAAGGTGATCTTTATTCCAGCACCAATTTGAAAAGAAGTTACAGTAATTTAAACAGATTGAGGTATTTTGAAGAAGTAGATTTTCAAACAGAAAAAGGACCTGATAAAAGTAAAGAGGATATCAATATCCGGGTTAAGGAAAAGAGTACGGGTATGTTTATGGTGGGTGCCGGTTACAGTGCCGCTGATCAGGCTGTTATTATGGCGCAGATTACCCAACAAAATTTTCTGGGCTATGGTCAGATTTTGAGTCTAAAAGCATCTTTAGGCTCAACGACCAATGATATTGATTTGTCCTTTACAGAACCATGGCTTTTTGATCTGCCGATTTGGTCTAAAGCGGATATCTGGAAATACAAAAAGGATTATGATTATTACTCTCTGGATTCGCGCGGCGTGGGACTTACTTTAGGGTACCCCATTTGGGAAAAGATAATGGGCTCCATAGGTTATAAACTTAGCGCCGATGATATTGATAATGTTTCAGATTTGGCTCCCATTCAGATTATAGATCAGGAAGGTCAAACAATAACCAGTGCCGTAACATTGTCTTTAAATCGTGATTCGACTGATGATTATATTTTCCCCTCCAGAGGAACAAAGGCTGGTATTTCAGTTACGCAAGCAGGAGGTATATTACAAGGCGATGCCAATTATACACAATATGGAGCAAACTTATTTGCGTATTTCCCTCTGCCTTTAGATGTAGTTTTTGGAGCTAAAAGTAGAATCGGCTATATTCAGGCTCATGATGGAACAGCAATTCCTATTTTCGACAGATATGTTTTAGGTGGAATTAATACTTTGCGTGGCTTTCGTTATGTTGGGCCTACTAATCCGGGAACGGAGGACGTAATCGGCGGCTCAACTATGTTATGCTTCAACTTTGAACTGGTATTCCCTTTTATTAAAGATTCCGGCATGAAAATAGTTGCTTTTTATGATGCCGGTAACGCTTGGAATGACAATTATTATATTAATGATTTACGGCAGTCCGTGGGACTTGGTCTTCGTTGGTATTCACCGATTGGCCCTTTAAGGCTTGAATATGGCTACATAGTTAACCGTGGAGGAATAAATGATGACTCCGTCGGCCGTTTTGAATTTACTATCGGTGCGCCAATGTAAACAAAAATAGAGTGAACAAAAGAATTTTTAAACCACAAATAATTAGAGAGGAGAGTCTATATGAAAAGAAGTATTTACCTGATGACAATAATTACCTTGTTAGTTTTTGTCTGGAGCGCCAGTTCTTTGGCCGCGGATAAAATTGGTTTTATCAACTTGCAGGAAATAATGCAAAATTCCAACGCCGGTAAAAAGGCTTCGGAAGATTTTAAAAAGTTTTACGAAAAGGAAACCCAGGAAATTAAATCATCAGAAAAAGAATTAAAAAAAATGAAGGAAGATCTGGAAAAACAAAGTTCAATCATGACTCAAAACTCACGAACTGAAAAGGAAGCTGCATATCAAAAGAAATTACGGGATTATCAATTACTGGTCAATGATACAAATGAAGAGCTTAAAAAACGCGATCAGGAGATGACTCAAAAGCTGATGCCCGGGATAATTAAAATTGTCCGCTCTATAGCTGAGAAAGAAAAATACACTTTGGTTATGGATGTAGCAACCATGCCGATACCTTACTATGCTAAGGAAAATGACTTTAGCAAGAAGGTTATTGAAGAATACAATAAGACGAAATAACAGGACAATCTTCAATTAAATGAAAATGACGATTGCGGAGATAGCCTTGTTTCTTGGCGGCACTGTCATTGGATCGGATGATACAATTATCAACGATATCCGGTCCATTGAAGAAGCAAATGAAGGTGACCTTACCTTCATTGCCAACAAGAAATATCTAAAGAAACTGAAGCTGACAAATGCATCAGCTATTCTTGTTTCTCCGCAAACAACGGCTGAAGGCAAAAATTTAATTATTGTGACAGACCCTTATGCTGCTTTGGGGAAATTATTAACACTTTTTTATCCATTGGAACATGGCCGCAGCGGTGTAAGCCCAGACGCTTATATTGAAGATGGCGCCATAGTATCTCCTGACGCGACAATATTTCCCCGTGCTTTTATCAGCAAGGGAGCAAAGATCGGTAAAGGAACAGTTATTTACCCTGGTGTTTTTATAGGGGTAAATTCTTCTGTTGGCGAAAATTCAACAATATACGCCAATGTCACTGTTTATCACTCTTGTATTATTGGTAAACGGGTAATTTTGCATTCCGGAGTTGTGATCGGCGCTGATGGATTTGGTTTTGCATCTCCAGGCAAGGACAATATTAAAAATCCGCAAGTTGGCTATGTGCAAATTGATGATGATGTGGAAATAGGAGCCAATACTACTATTGATCGCGCCGCTCTGGAGAAAACATGGATTCAGCATAATGTTAAAATTGATAATCTTGTCCAGATTGCCCATAATGTTGTTATTGGCGAAAACTCAGTTATTGCCGCCCAAGTCGGAATTTCCGGGAGCACCAAGCTGGGCAAAAGTGTTATTGTTGGCGGACAAACAGGCATGGTCGGACATATTAATATCGGCGATAATGTGATGATTGCAGCTAACTCAAAAATTCATAAAGATATTAAGTCAGGTGAAATTGTCGGCGGAGCGCCACAAATGCCTTTTAAAGAGTGGTTGCAGGTCGAAGCTTGCCGGGCAAAACTTCCAGAGATGAGAGCAACGCTGAAAGATCTTGTGAAAAAAGTCGATGAGCTTCAGCCGAAAAAATAAATTTTTTTATAGAAGGTTAGATAAATGAAAATTCACCCCACGGCAATTATCTCGCCCGACGCCCATCTGGAAGAAGGTGTGGAAATAGGTCCCTACAGCATCATCGGCAGTGACGTCAAGATCGGCAAAAACACATTGATCGGGCCGCATACTGTCATCGATGATTATACGCATATAGGCGAAGGTAATCACATTTTTCAGTTTTGCTCTATAGGCGCACCACCGCAGGATTTGAAATTCGGCGGGGAAAAAACCCGGGTAGTTATCGGGAACTTCAACACCATCCGGGAATTTGTAACAATTCATCGCTCCACAACCGCCGATATCGGTGTAACGATCATTGGTGACCACAACCTGCTGATGGCTTATACCCATGTTGCCCACAACTGTAAGTTAGAAAATAACATCATCATGTCCAATGCTGCAACTTTAGCAGGACACATTCACATTGAAAATTATGCCATTATCAGCGGTCTTACGGGAATCCATCAATTCTGCCGTATTGGCGAACACTGCATGATTGGCGGCGCATCCGCCGTTGTTAAAGACGTCCCTCCGTACGTTATTGCTCAGGGTAACCATGCCAAACTTTTTGGTTTGAATTTGATTGGCTTAAAAAGAAGAAATTTTTCTGAAAAAACCATTAAAGCGATCAGCGAGGCTTATCGTATTATTTTCCGGTTCAAACTGCTGCTGGAAGACGCGATAAAAAAAGCGGAAGCTGAAGTGGAAAATCTACCGGAAGTAAATCATTTTATAAAATTCATTAAAGAATCGGAAAGAGGCGTTTGCCGCTAAAGAATATCATCATGAAAAAGAAGAAGCTTAAGGTAGGCGTTGTCGGCATCGGGCACCTGGGAAATTATCATCTGCAAAAGTACCAGAAACTGGAAAATTGTGAAGTTGTTGCCGTAGCCGATACCCTTGTGGAAAGAGCGCAAAAAGCAGCCGGTATTTATAAATGCATAGCCTGCTCTGATTATCGAACCATGTTAGACAAAGTTGATGTCGTGAGCATTGCGGTGCCTACGGGAGAGCACTATAAGGTTGCCAGAGATTTTCTGGCCGCCGGCGTCGATGTTCTGATAGAAAAACCTATATGCGCGACTTTGGAAGAAGCAGATGAATTAATAGGACTGGCAAAGAAAAAAAAATTGGTTTTGCAAGTTGGTTTTGTCGAAAGATTCAATCCCGCGATTATGGCTTTGGAAAAAGTTATTACCAAGCCTATGTTTATTGAAGCACACCGGTTGCATCCGTTTTTTGAGCGCGGCACTGATGTTGATGTCATCCTGGATTTGATGATTCACGATCTGGACATAATTGTGAAATTTGTAGATTCTCCTGTGGCCAGTGTCGAAGCCGTTGGCGTTGCGATTCTTTCCGATAAGATCGATATTTCCAATGTGAGGATTTCATTTAATACGGGCTGTATCGCCAATATTACGGCCAGCCGTATAAGCGTCAAGACCATGCAAAAGATCCGTTTCTTTGGAGCAGAAGGATATCACTCTGTGGATTGTCAGAAACGGGAAATCTTATCTTTAGGCAAAGGGAAAAACGAGGACGGACAATTACAAATATTACAAAATAATATCGAAGTTGGCAGTCATGATCCCCTGGAAGAAGAAATTCGTTCCTTCGTAAACGCTGTAATCAACCGTTCCCAACCTCTTATTTCCGGCGAAGATGCTCGTAAATCTCTGGAGTTGGCCATTGATATAATAAAGAAAATGAAAGTCGCCGAGGTCATATAAAATGATTCCGATGGTGGATTTAAAAAGACAGTACCACAATCTAAAAAAAGAAATTGATGCCGCAATCAGTGACGTTTTAGAACAAACACGCTTTATTCTTGGACCTAATGTCAGTGCTCTGGAAGAAGAAATTGCCGCCTATCATGACCTGCCTTATGCGATCGGAGTTGCCAATGGCACGGATGCTTTGCTTCTGGCGTTGCGGGCATGTGGTATTAACGAAGGCGATGAGGTAATTACTACTCCTTTTACGTTTATTGCTACAGCGGAAGTAGTGGCTTTTTTAAAAGCCAGACCTGTTTTTGTGGATATTTGTCCTGATACATATAACCTGGATTGCAATCAGATTGCTGATAAAATAACCGCGAAAACGAAAGCAATTATTCCAGTGCATTTATTCGGCCATCCTGCAGATATGACGCCCATTATGGAAATAGCCCGAAAGCACAATCTCAAAGTGATTGAAGATTGCGCGCAAGCCTTCGGAGCAAAATACAATAACATGAAAGTTGGCGCTATCGGCGATGTCGGCTGTTTTAGTTTCTTTCCCAGTAAAAATCTGGCTGGTTACGGCGACGGGGGTATGGTCATCACGAAAAACGAAGAAATAGCCGGAAAAGTAAAAATGTTGCGCAATCATGGCAGTTCGAAGCGTTACTATCATCAGGAAATCGGTCACAATAGCCGTCTTGATGAGATTCAGGCCGCCATAATTCGTGTTAAACTCAAAAAAATAGATCAATTTAACGCGGCGCGCCGTCAAAATGCTGCTGCTTATTGCGCGGCCATCAATAATAAGAATATAAATTTGCCAGTTGTTGCTTCCGGTTGTGAACATGTTTATCATCAGTTTACCATTCGCGCGAAAAATCGTGATGTTCTGGCTGACGCTCTTCAAAAAAATGATATTTCCTCGGCTGTTTATTATCCGGTGCCTCTGCACCAGCAGGAAGTTTTTCTGAAGTTATATAATGTATCAGTAAAATTGCCCAGATGCGAAAAATGCGCGCAGGAAGTTCTTTCTCTGCCGATGTTTCCAGAATTGACCCAGGAAGAAATCCAGCTTATTGCCGATGTTATTAACCATGTCTCTTGAAGAAAAAAGTCCAGTTAAGACAATAAAAGCTCTAAACAAGAAA
>JBEKUA010000031.1:0-7935 GCA_049515495.1 Smithella sp.
AGCCTTAACGAGATTCAATATGGAGATATAACGACAGGTAAGGTTGTCCAGATTAAAGACGACAGAGTGATGGTTGATGTAGGCTGGAAAACAGAAGGCTTTATTCCAATAGGAGAGCTGAAAGACGCACGTGGAAACATTAATATTTCCGTTGGCGATGAAATAGATGTATTTGTTGATAAGAGAGATTCGGAAGGGAACCTTGTTTTATCAAGAGATAAGGCTTCGAAAGTCAAAATATGGGATGAAATAAAAGCTGCTTGCGAGAATGATACGCTGGTTGAAGGTGTTGTTATAGAAAAAATCAAGGGAGGTCTTTCCGTTGATATTGGTATAATCGCTTTTCTTCCCGGGTCCCAGGTAGATGTTCGCCCGGTTAAAGATCTGGATAAATTCGTTGGACAAACCCTGGATTTCAAAGTTTTAAAATATGACCGTAAGCGTAATAATGTGGTTTTGTCGCGCCGTTCGATTGTCGCTACGGAAAGAGAAGCTGAGAAGAAAGATATTCTAAAATCTTTACAGGAAGGTAATATTGTAGAAGGTGTAATCAAAAATATCACTGATTACGGTATTTTTATTGATTTGGGAGGCGTTGACGGACTTCTTCATGTCACCGATATTTCATGGGGTAGAATTGCCAAACCTTCAGAAAATTTCCATAAAGGTGATAAGATTACTACAAAAGTTCTTTCTTTTGATTCCGACAAAGAGAGAGTTTCTTTAGGTCTGAAACAATTAAATGATAATCCGTGGGAGCAAATAACAGATAGATATCCTGTGGGCTCGACGGTCAAAGGCAAGGTTGTAAACCTGACTGATTATGGTGTTTTTGTGGAACTGGAGTCGGGAGTTGAGGGCCTTGTACATATATCAGAAATGTACTGGACAAGAGAAATAAAGCATCCGTCAAAAGTATTGAACGTTGGTGAAGAGATAGAGGTCATGGTTTTGGAAGTAAATCCGCAAACCAAGCGGGTTTCCTTAAGTTTAAAACAGACTACACCGAATCCATGGGAAAAGCTGAAAGAAAAATATCCGGTTGGCGCCGTTGTAAAAGGCATTGTCAGGAATATTACTAATTTCGGAGTTTTTGTAGGAATTGAAGAAAAAATTGACGGATTAATTCACGTATCTGATATTTCATGGAAGCATAGGGTAAATCATCCTTCCGAATATTTTAAGAAAGGTCAGGAAGTTGAGGCAGTCGTTCTGAATGTTGATGTGGAAAATGAGAAATTTTCTCTTGGTATAAAACAAATTGAAAAAAATCCCTGGGATGAGTTATCCGAAAAATATGCTTCCGGTAGTGTCGTGACCGGTAAAATAAAAAACTTTACAGATTTTGGAATATTTGTGGAAATTGAAGAAGGAATAGAAGGGCTTGTTCACATTTCCGAAATAAGTCAAAAGCGCGTAAAGACTTCTTCGGAACTTTATTCTGTGGGAGATACCGTATCTGCTGTGGTTAAGAGTATTGATCCTAAAACCAAGAAAATCAGATTAAGCATAAAGGAACTGGAAGCTCCGGCGCCAACTCCTGCGTCTAATCAGTATATCAATAATACGGAAAATGTGGGATCTAACCTAAGTCATGCATTGGCGGACGTGAAGATTGAAAGTCCGGAAAAAGGCGAATAAAAATATGAGAAGACATCCCGTGTTTTTTGGAATGTTGATACTTCTGGTTCTTGGTTTTGTGTTTTATTTTGCTTTTTATAGAGCTGGTTTGTATTCAGGTAAAAATAAAAGTTTTTCCTTAAGAGATAAAATTGGAGTTGTTACAGTCGATGGAGTCATTAACGATTCCATGGATATTACCGACCAATTGGATGAGTTCGCCAAAGATGATTCTATTGTTGCGGTTGTTTTACGGGTGGATTCGCCCGGCGGGGGGGTGGCCGTTTCTCAGGAAATTTACGACGCTGTAGTTGAATTAAGAAAAACGAAAAAGGTTGTTGCCTCTATGGGGACCGTTGCTGCTTCCGGCGGTTTGCTTGTGGCATGCGGTGCGGATAAAATTGTCGCTAATCCCGGCACCATAACCGGCAGTATTTCGGCAATCATGGAGTTTGCGAATTTCGAAGGACTGCTCAAGAAAATAGGATTAAAAGCTTCTGTAGTAAAAAGCGGACAGTATAAAGATATCGGCTCTCCTTTGAGAAGTATGACTCCTGAGGAGAAAGTAATTATTCAGGACCTGGTAGATGACATTTACAATCAGTTTATTGATGTAATTGTGCGGGAACGGAAGCTTCCTCGTGAAAAAGTTATCGCGATTGCCGATGGCCGCGTCTTTTCCGGACGTAAAGCCAAAGAACTGGGATTGGTCGATTATCTTGGCGACATGACGTCCGCCGCCAAACTGGCGCATAAATTAGCGGGAAAAGACGGCAAGTATGATTTGGTTTACCCCAGCAAAAAGCGAACATCCATTTTCGATTATTTTCTGGAAAATGCGGCAACCCAGATAGGCAATTCCTTGAAGGAAAAAATAGGAAGTAAAACCGGTATAAGTTATTTATACTATCCTGCCAGATAAGAGACAGGCAATTCCTTGAAGGAATAATTGGAAAGTAAAAACGACATAAGTTATTTATACCATTCTGTCAGATAAAAGAGGGGAATGATTGTGACAAAAAACGATTTAATTAAAAAATTACAGGAAGAGTTGAAAACTTATTCGCTTAAAGATGTAACTTATGCCGTAGATATAATATTTGATTCGATGACTGACGCGATAAAGCGCGGAGAACGTATTGAATTAAGAGGCTTCGGCAGTTTTGTGGTCAGAGAAAGAAAACCGCGAATGGGGCGAAATCCTAAATCCGGAGCCGAAGTAAAACTGAAGGAAAGAAAAGTGCCATTTTTTAAAACCGGCAAAGAATTGCGCATAATGGTAGATAATAAAAAATGAGTTATCAGACGTTAATTGTTGAAAAGAAAAATGGGTACGCTGTCGTTAAATTAAACCGTCCTCATGAGATGAACGCTATTTCCAAAGAGATGCGGCAGGACCTATACACTGTTTTTGTCGATTTGGAGATTGATCCTGAAGTTAAAGCAATCGTTCTTACCGGCGGAGAATATGTTTTTTCAGCCGGTATGGATATAAAAGAAATGTCAAGCCTGCCGAATGAAGAAAGCGATGAATTTCTCAAATCGATGATAAAATATCTGAAAAAGATTTATTCCTGCAAAAAACCGGTAATCGCCGCGGTCGGCGGGATTGCTTTGGGCGGCGGTTTTAATCTGGTTACGATTTGCGATCTTGTAGTCGCGTCTGAAAGCGCTATTTTCTGCCATCCTGAATTGAAGTTCGGATTTAATCCATTCATTTATCCGCTAAGTCAAATTGTCGGCATAGCAAAAGCAAAAGAAATAGTTATGCTGGGCGAGCCTATCGGAGCCAATGAGGCATTGAATATAGGTTTGATTAACAAGGTAGAGCCGCCGGAAAAGTTTATGGAAGTGGCGGAACAAATGGCGCAGAAACTATCAGGTTATTCCTCGAAGGCTTTCGAAGAATTGAAAAATCTGTGTTCCATAGTTCCACGCATGGACAAAATGGCCGCTATGGATATAGAATCGTCTATATGCGCCCTGCTGTTTGCCAGAGATGAACGCAAAATTCAAATGAATAAGATGTTAACAGAAAAATCACGAAAGAAGAAGTGAGATTGTTCTGCCGGTGTTCCCCGCCCCCAAAATAAGCGTCACGATAATTTATTATAAACTATCCCAATCATTTCCGGGAGCTGCAAAATCTTTAAGCTTATCTCTTCTTTTTTTATGCTGAAGTTTCTTCAACGCTTTGGCTTCAATCTGGCGGATTCTTTCACGCGTAACTCCCATCATGTCGCCAACTTCTTCAAGTGTAAACGGTCCGTAATTACAGGCTACCCATGTACAGTTAAGAAAAGCCTCGTTTTTTAAGCGCCATTCGCAGGTTGTATCGGTGCATATTTCGCCGATGAGAACATTCTTTTTTTTGCATTTATATCTATTAATCATGGAGAAATCTCCTTTGTTACGACTGAATATAATAATTTATTTTGGGAAATCAAGTAAAATATTAAAAATACATTTTATTTCGTATAGATAGAGCAAAATTGTAAAGGGAAATCTATTTTTTTTAAAAACTGATCTTCTCTTTGGGCCTTCTTTCCGGAACATACCGGTGTTTAATGCTGCCTTCATTCCATTCGGAAGAAACATATAAATTACAATAACAACTGCCGTATTCTTTGACATCATCCGGCCGGTACAGGCAGGGGCATAAAATATCAGCATCCTTTTCGCGGATACCGCTTGCCAGACGGCAGGGACAGGACATATAACCGTAGCGGTCTTTATTGACTAAAAGATCGCTTAAAATGCTAAGAACCCAATCTTTGTCTTTATTGAAGAAATATCCCTTGGGTTCCTGAACCTTTTTCATCATTTCATAAAGTTCATCAGAAGTCATTAGATGCCCAAAGCCTCTCTTATATCGTCCTCCCGAAAACCGATAATAATAGTGTTGCCGATGACAATGGTCGGGAAAGAACGATTGGGATTATATTGTGCCACTTCTTGAAGAATCTTATGTTTGTCTTCACCCTGAAGCAAATCAACGTCAATATAATCAAAAGTAATACCGTTATCGTGCATGAATTTCTTTGTCGCTTTGCAATGACTGCACGTGCTCAATGTGTACATCCTGACTTTAGCGGCCATATTCAACTCCTCAATATTTTATTGTCCTTATTTAACTGTATTTTTAAAAAATCACAACAGGTTATTTGGGAGCGTAAACATCAGCCGGCGTATAGTGATCGGCTTGCTTGGTTAAATACTCAATTCTATGGATATAGAGCATGTAATTATTTACAACCTTTACCTTTTATTGGGTAGATATTTTAGCAACACGCTGTTTGGCATCATTATTGTTTAAATTAAAAACTAACAACAATTTCGTCGTAGCTTTTTCTCCATTTAGCCGGGGAAAGGGTTTTGGTTTTATCAAAATGGCCGATTGCCAGCAAGAGCGGAATCCAATACTGCTCCGATATATTAAAAGCTTTCCTTACGCCATCGATATCGAATCCGTCCATCGGATGAGAATCGAGTCCGGCGTCTTTTGCGGCAAGCATCAGGGACATGGCAAAAAACCCGGCATTTTTGCAGGCAAAGGCCAAATTTCTTTCAGGCGAAACACCGTAGAGCGAAATTGCCGCGTTGATAAACCAGTCGTACTGCTCCTGTTTCATGCTGCCGGCTTTAACCGATTCGGCAAAGTCTTTCTCGAAACCGGCATTGCCTTTTTTAAATCCTTCACGATCGCCCAGCACAATCAGGACAACCGGCGCATCGGTTATTTTGGGCTGCTCCCAGGCGACTTTTCGAAGTTTTTCTTTCTTTTCTTTATCCCTTAAAACGATTAAGTTCCAAGGCTGAAGGTTAAATCCCGATGGCGCCAGCGCAGCGGTTTCTATTATTTCCTTTATCTGTGCCTGGGTTACATCTTTTGTCGGATCAAAAAAATTTATGGCTCGTCTTTGTTTCATTGTGTCTTTGAATTCCATAAAAAAACCTCCTTTTACCAACCGTATGCTTCGGCTAACTTTGTTGGCGCAGCCTGCCCTGGCTAGAGGCCGGGGTCGTCGGCTTCCTCGACGTATCGGAATACGGGAGTGTTCTTCGAAGGGGAAACAATGTAAACGGATCATCTCCTTGCCTGTGATCCGCGCCATGATGGCGTGGATTATATACGACTGCCCAAGCCGATCTCCTTGCCGCCTCGTTATCCTTTGCATACGGCATGGTATTTATTATTTAATTTAAATTATTATCAGCCATAAATTTTTAAGTTTTATTTTTCTTCATGTCCGCGGGTTAAGTAAAAAGTTGCCAGGTCGAAAAATATGGTCATACGCCTTTGCAGTTCGAAAGTCATGAAAAGATCAAGATTTTTTTGCAGGGCGTCCTGCGCCAGCGCGAAAGTCCAGATGTGCTTGCGAATAAGGCTAAGAGCGCTAAGCGCCTCACTGATTTTAAAGCCGGATTTCTTTCTTTCCCTGCCCAGTCTGGTGTAAAAACTCTTAATGATGCTGATATTATCAACACCGCCCATCCATAGAGTCAAATGCGAAAGAATCCTGTCACAGATGTTATACAGCACCGGTCGATCCACTTTATGGTATTCAACGGTGGAAGGATTTACGACGACATCTTCCAGCCATTGCTCGATAATCTTTTCTTTGTTTTTAATGATTACATTGACCAGACGGCGTGTTAAGGAATTTTTCGCCAAAGCGGCCGGAAGCGTTTTTTTATCATCCGTTTGCTCAATAGAATCAAATATCGCCCAGAAATCTCTTCTGCTTTTGATATAGGCATCAAGCGCTCGTTTATTGGAGCGGAAGGCAAGAGGGGGCAATTTACTCACAGGCCAAAACCGTGCCTGCGAGCAGTCGTCTCCGGCGCAGAGTTTTCCGCCGCTTTGTTCAACGACAAAAGTCAAAAAAATCAGATCGCCGTAAAAGCGGCTTTTGTAAGAATCTACATCCTGTAACTTTATAATTTTGCCCTTAATCCCTGTTTCTTCTTCCAACTCGCGCAGGGCCGCTTCTTCTATGCTTTCTCCGGCTTCGGCAAAGCCGGATGGCAAACACCAGTGTCCTTTTGAGGGTGGTCTGCCCCGCTTGACTAAAAGTATCCGGCGTGAAGATTCAAGGATCGCGGAAACCACAGGCAGAGGATTTTCATAAAAATAGGAACAACAGGAAGGGCAGAAGTCCCGCCGGACATTGTCTTCGTGTTTCTTGATGGTTTTCCCGCCGCAGTAAAGGCAAAACTGGCGTTTCTTTTTCATGAAGTTTCCTCCGGAATTAAGGCATGCGAGCAAATAAAAATCCTGTCGTCCTTACACAGGGTGACCAAATTATTTTTCACTGCCGTATCCCGCAGTTCAAGAAGAAGTTGATTAATGATGGTTTTATTGTGGGCATCGGTTCTCGTCAGGAAAAAAGATTTCTTAAATTGAAAGTAATCCAGGAATTGGTCAATTTCATGAGGTTTAAAAATCAGTGTATTTTTAAAATCAATTGCCTTTACCCGGCTGAAAAACGGACGAAGAAGCGTCTCGCCGTTTTCGGCGGAAAACTGGTCGAAAATAATTTCTATTGGCAGGAATTGATTTTCATCGGTTAAATTATTTTGATTAAGGATTTTTTTGATAATGCTTATAATTTCCCGCATGTCCTGCCTGGAATGAGTAATGGTGATGAAAAATCCGTCTTTTTTCAGGATACGGGCAATTTCCGGAATCATCTCGGGGAAAAAATATAAAGCGTAACTGCAAATAACCAGATCGAAGAAATTCGGGGGATATTTTATTATCTTGTCAATACCGGTGGACGAAAAATATCCTGAATAACCGGCGCGAAGGCATGCCTCCAGAAAGAAAGGTTTATATTCGGGAATAATGTCAAGGCCGATGATTTTTGCCTCCGGGTGCAACTTATCCTTCAGGGCTTCGGTAAAGGCGCCGAAAGCGCAGCCCAGTTCCAAAACATTTTTACAGTTCGTCAGGTTAACCTGCTTCAGGGCTGTTTTTCTGATGTCTTCCTTATTGGTTGAAAACCGGCGGATTAATTGGGCTATGGCAAGATGCTTTTGCACATCCCGGAATACTTTGCGGATTTTCTTTTTATCCAGAGCTTCCACCATATTTACTCTCTCTTATTGTGTAACATTATGGTTCATGATACCGGCATTATTTTACAGAAAAAATAAATTTCAGGCTAGTCTTCTTAAGCCTTCGGCCAGATCATTCAATCCTTTTTTATCAATAATCGAAATTGAGCGTGTGCTCATCTTAATTAACTTTTCTTCATTCATACGTTTCAGAATGCGTGAGATGGTTTCGGGAATAGTGCCCAAAAGTCCAGC
>JBEKUA010000032.1:0-7920 GCA_049515495.1 Smithella sp.
GAAATGGTTAGAATGGATGTGTTCACACAATGGGCATATGTGTATTCGTCATGCATCTTCAGGTTGGTCAGGGCAATAAGTGCATCCCGGTTATCGAGGATATGATCTACCATATCCTGGACGACCTTGTTTACCCTGCGCATGTTGACTGCTTGACCGAGATGCACGTTTTTGACCATTTCTTTCATTGCTGTGATCGCTTCCAGAAACAGTTTTACCGCTCTTTTTTTATCTTCTTCCATGGCGCCGCCGCTGTTCTTTTTATCGACAAGCAAAACGCTGTGGAGATTGATGTGGGGAAAATTTTCGCGGGAAACTATATTGATAATACCGCCTTCTGCGGCGAGTGCCGAAGGTTCAGAGTTCATCAGTACAGCCAATCTTACGAATTCCTCATTAGTAATGCCGGGCTTAAATACGATCCCGCCTATATCCCTGCTGGTAAATTGTTCAACCAGCGTGGCAATACTGGAATCTATAGGCATGGAGTGGGTTTCAAAAAATAATTCCCCACTTACGAAATAGAACGCAACTTCCTTCCTGTCCATCAGCAGCCCGTCGATCGTAAGCGTCAGTTTTTCGACTAGTGACAGCAGGAAAGGATGAGATTCCGGATAAATGGTTACATTTTTAAGAAGGCCCGACAATTGCTGGAACGTTATTTTAGCCGTGTCGAGTAAACGTTGCTTTGCAAAAAAAGATTGTCTTGCTTCGCTGCCGCTATGGCTTTGCTGATCCACCAATGCCCTTCCTCCTTTTGATTTTCTCCATGGCCTTCAGCGCCGCTTCTTTTCGCTCGACTTGAAGTTTACGAGACCTCCACCAGCGAACTTTTGTGTACCCTTTTAATAAGTCCTCTGCCGCAGGACCGCCTACTTTTTCCAGTGCTTTTATCGCTTCTAACGTAAGGGCCTGCTCCTTTTTGTTAAGAGGACGATCAGAGAGGAATGTCATCAGAGGCTTCGTCTCTTCAGCGCTCATTCCCTTGATTTCGGTAAAGCCGCGAATTGCCATCAACTGAACCATGCTGTCCTCGTCTTTCAAGAACTTTCCCAGAAGACCGGCGGCCTTTTTTCCCCCGATGGGAATTAATCCCTTAATCACTTCCTGCCGTATCTTGATGTTCTTATTGTCCGCGGCCTTTTGGAGAACAAAAACGGCCTGGTCGCTTTTGGTTTCGCTCAGTATACCTATGATATCGCGGACAAAAGACAAACTGCTATCGGAAAGGTGCTCGCCCAGCACTGAGAGCTGTTTTTTGCCGAAGTCTTTAAGTAAATCGAGAATAGCTGCTCTCGATTTATTATCGGTTTCCTTTGCCAGCATTTCCAGCAGGGCTTCAGTTGTCTCCCGTTCCATGGCTGATAAATAGGAATAGGCAGAGACGTATTCAAAAGAACCCTTGGCATAATTTTGCAAGTCGGCAATTGTGGAGATAATGACATTTTTGGAAGAAGTCTTTCTCAACGCCTCCAGTATCCTTGGCTTAAAAGCGGGATCCACAGGAGTATTAAAGGCCATAGTGATAAGTGAAACGCGGTCATAATCTTTGTTATTTAAAAGATAATTTAAAATATCTTCCAACTGGTGGATAATACCGGCAAACAAGACGATTTCCTTTTCATCAGGGACAGGATGATGAGGAGACTTCACCAGAGGTATCAGGGCAATAAGTGTGCGCATCGTGGCATCAATAATATCCCGTTCCGTACCCAAGCTACTTATGGATTTAAGAGCTTGGGTCTCTTCCTCTGAGTACACGGCCATTTCCTTTGCAATTCCTTTTATATCGGATGAAAGCGATATTGCGGAAGAAGCGACGGACGAAGAAGACGGCGGTGTTATTTCTTTTGTTGTCAGAATTTTTAAAAGCTCTGCCACCTGTTTAACTGTCCATGAATAAAAAAGCGTCCGGTCATAATTTCATGAAATACGCTCGGCACACGTTCTTCAGTTTCAGTTTTTCGTTTTTCTGTGTTTTCCGAATCTAAACCGGCAAACAGTTTCCCGGCAATTAATGCATCGCGGTAGGGCTGTTCGAGAGACATGGCGGATTGTGCAAGTGCCTCAAAGAGAGCATCTTTCTGGTCCGGATTTTCTTTCAGAATCTTATTGCCGGCTTCCTGATACAGTGCAAGCAGGCGGTCCTCAACGGTTTCATGCTCACCTCGCGTCTCTTTTGCAAGCGCTACCATAGCCGCGCCGAAGCCCTCCTGGTCCGTCAAAAGATTGTCCAAAACCAGTGTATGGCCGATAAACGCTTCGGCTTTAGATATGGAAGAACCGCGGGAATGGGCATTCTTCTTTTCTATTATTGAATCTGATGTGATAACCTCGTCGAGCCCCGCTTCAGTGACCTTGATATTAGACGTACCTTTTTCCCAAAGGATTGATGCAACTCCGTTTTGCATACCTATATCTTTTGCCTGCAGGGCAAGCGCCTGGAAAAGATCCATCATTTCTTTGGCAGTAACACCCTTATAAAGGATAATGTTTCGAATGCCCTTCGTAAACAGATCATGGGCGATAACTCTGTTGGCTTCAGTGTCCTTTCCGACTGGCGTTTGCTGATAGGTAAGAAATGCTTTTTGCACTCCGATGTAACATTCCGGTGTATCCTCCAGAAGAAGGGAAAGTGCATCATGCGCGTCCTTTACTGATTGGGAGTAGACGGGATTGTTTGGAGGATAAAGTTTCACTATCCTAATGGCAGTGACGAGAGTGCGCATTAAGTCATTGACTTCGGGAGACAGAGTGCTCGATTGTTTTGTTTCTTCCGCCATACTTTTTATAAAATACCAATAATTTCTATTAAATGTATATAAAGAATGATCTTGTATGTCAATGACAGATTTATCTTGGCTGTAGAATTCTAACTTAACGTGTGTTATATATTTTCGGGAGAGGATCATTGATTATTATTTGCAATTGAACCGATTATTTTAAGCACGATAAGAGCAACACAACATCTATAGAAAGGAGGATTTATTCATGCGGAATATGGCTGGTTCAAGAAGAGATTATTCCCTGACGACAATATTACTTTTGTTTGGGATAGTTATGTTCTTTGTGGATGGTTGTGCAAGGATCCCTTTGAGCTATCTGCCAAGTTCTGTCAACAAAGTTTCTGGAAGCGTATCCATATCCAACTTCAAGTATCTTCCGGCAGAAACCGGTGAAGTGCAACCTTTTCAGATTCGCAATACAGCGTTAGGCAAATTGAAATTTGATAAAAACATCGACATTTATTTTAGGGAATCAGTTTCCATGGAGTTGCGTTTTGCCGGTGTAGTAGGGCTTGATAATAAGACCAGAGTCCTTAATGGCGAGATAGAGGACCTTATGGTTGATGATTTAAGCTACAATGCGGACTGGACTTTGAGGGTTCACTATCTTATCAAAGATTTGCAGACAGGTGATATTGTATATTCATCAACGAAGATCACGCAATGCAAGGCATCCAAACTTATGAACGTTAATAGTGCATTAAATGATATCATCAAATTAAATATAGAAGAGCTTATGAAAGATGAGGCATTCATCAAAGCAATTCATTAAGAAACTCTAACCATTAATATTATAACAGACTTTGATCATAATTTTTACTCTACGGCTGTAAGCTGTAGCTCCAGAGATCGTTCAGATAACCTCCATCATTAGTTGCTGAATCATAATCATATCCCCCGAAGAGCCAGAGGCTGCCGCTGCTGTCTATCCATGAAACCGCTCTTTCGCGTGCTCCCGGGATGTTGCCCGGATCAGCAGTACCTTTTGTGCCATAACTACCGGCCTGACCATACCCGCTTACCCATGTCCATGTCTTACTGACGACGCTATCGAATTTCCAGAGATCGTTCAAAAGATTAACATTACCTGCGAAATCATAACCAATCCCCCCGAAGAGCCAGAGATTGCCGCTGCTATCTATCCAGGAAATCGAATACTGGCGTGCTCCCGGGATATTGCCCGCATCAGGAACACCTACCGCGACAGCGCTGCCGGCCTGATTGTATGTATTGGAGCCGCTTACCCATGTCCATGTCTTACTGACGACGCTATCGAATTTCCAGAGATCGTTGAGAAGTCCAACATCTCCTGCTGAATCATAACCCCATCCCCCGAAGAGCCAGAAATTACCGCTGCTGTCTATCCAGGAAACCGAACTTGAGCGAGCTCCCGGGACGTTGCCCGCATTAGCAGTACCTTTTGTGACATAGCTGCCGACCTGACCATATGTCTTGGACCCGCTTACCCATGTCCAATTGGCACCATCGAATTTCCAGAGATCGTTTAAAAGGCCAACATTTCCTGCTGAATCATAACCCCATCCTCCGAAGAGCCAGAGATTGCTGCCGCTACCTTTCCATGAAACCGAACTAGAGCGTGCTCCCGGGACGTTGCCCGGATCAGCAGTACCTTTTGTGACATAGCTGCCGGGCTGATTGGATGTCTTGGAGCCGGTTACCCATGTCCAATTGGCGCCATCGAATTTCCAGAGATCGTTGAGAAGACCAACATTTCCTGCTGAATCATAACCCCATCCCTCGAAGAGCCAGAGATTGCCGCCGCTATCTATCCAGGAAACCGAACTAGAGCGTGCTCCCGGGACGTTGCCCGGATCAGCAGTACCTTTTGTGACATAGCTGCCGGGTTGATTGGATGTCTTGGAGCCGCTTACCCATGTCCATGTCTTACTGACGACGCTATCGAATTTCCAGAGATCGTTGAGAAGATCAACATTACCTGCTGAATCATAACCAAATCCCCCGAAGAGCCAGAGATTATCGCTGCTATCTTTCCAGGAAACCGAACTTGCACGCGCTCCAGGGATGTTGCCCGCATCAGGAGTACCTTTTATGACATAGCTGCCTGTCTGATTGGATGTCTTGGACCCGCTTACCCAGGTCCATTCCCACTTACTATTGATAGTCGAAGATTTGGATATTGACGTAAAATTTTGTCCGGTAATATTTGCCCCGCTTATTGTTACCAATTGATTAGTGGGGGTGAATATATAGCCTTTTAAAACGGGAGTTACGGTGTAGGTTCCATTCCCCAAACCTGTAAAGCTGTAAGTTCCGTCTGAAGCAGTCGTCGTAGAATTATTCACGCCGCTGGCCAGATTAATCGTAACATTGGCAGCAACATCTCCGCTTACCGTTCCGGAAATAGAAAAGGTGATTGGAGTGCTTCCACTCCCTCCGCTGCTGCAACCAGCCATGAGAGCAATCGTCATACCTAATAAAATAACATCCAGTATCTTTTTCATTTTCATTGTCTCCACTAAAGTTTCAAGTCAATCAAACTTTACACGATACGGTTAGGGGTAATGTTTTGTATAGTATTGTTAATTTTTTAATAAGATATTATTACCTTACAGGTAAATATAGAGAAGTCCTGTTTGTATGTCAATTATTTTAAAAGAAAACATTACCCATTGAATTCGATAGCGAGTGATATATCATGGCTTGCCGCGAAAATCTTTAAGCATGGTGTGGACGGACGGAATTAGAAAAATAACAGTAAAAGAAGAAATTATTTTTTAATCAGATTAAACTTTAATTGTTGGTGAAAAGTTAATATTTCCTGGAATTAAATAAATATGTTGATTATTGATTTCACCTGAAAACCAATGGTTTTTGGAAAATGATATTTTGAAGATTAAGGGGCGAAAGAGAATAATAGTACAAAGTCAATGGCAGAGCCCCCTGCCTTTAGCGGCTTCTAATATTATACAAGTTCCCAATTCGCAGGCTTTTTTTGCGTCCTTACAGCCGGAGATTTGGTTGTCTTGGTTAAAGTAGGCGCTCCCCCTGTTATTGTAAGCATTAGCGAAATCAGGATACATACGAATTGCCTCGTTATAATGATAAATAGCCTCCTCGTTTTTGCCTTCGGTAAGTAAAGCATCAGCAAGACATTTATGTGCCACAAAGTTATTTTTTGTTGCCTGTAGCGTATGTTTAGAAAGTTTTATGCTGTTTTCCCAGTAGCCGCATTGTTTCCATGTTAAAACTGACATTATAATAAGAAAAAACATTGCTGCTGCGAATAAAAAATATTTTCGCCTATTTTCGTTTGGGAACAAAAGTGGAATACCCCATGCCAGCATAATGGCAATGCCTATAGAGGGTAAATAATGATATCGGTCAGCCATAGCTTGATCCATGTCCTGAAGGATTCCGATAACCGGAAGAATGGCTGTCATAAACCACATCCATCCGACAAATAGATACGGCAAACGTCTTACGGTTATAATGACAAAAACGCTGATCAGCATAATTAGAAGAATGGCTCCTGAAACTTGCCAGAGTGGAATTTGCTCTGGAAAAGGATAATAAACAGCCATATCATTAGGCCAAAACGTTTTTCCTATATAAGTTACAAAAGAAACGAGCGCGTTGGCGAGCCGGGAAACAAAGGGAAAATGTTCTATGGATCTGTTGTGGTGAGCATAGATCGTCATGATAGAAAAAACCGTTGACAAGATAAAAAGAGGTACTTTTTCCTTCAACTGCAATAAAATCAAGTTCGTTTTATATCTCTGCGGCTCAAAACGTCGGAGCGGCCAGTAATCAAGGAGAATCATAATAACAGGCAGAGTTACAACCATGGGTTTACTCATAAGAGCGCACGCAAAGCTAAAAAGAACAAGCATGTATCTTTTTATAACCGGTTTTTCAGTGTAATGGACATAAAGGCATAAAGTCAGCATCCAGAAAAACGCGCTTAAGACATCTTTGCGTTCAGATACCCAAGCAACCGATTCAACATGCAGGGGATGAAGCGCGAAGAGCGCCGCGACAAAGGCGCTGCGCCAGATCATTCCGGTCATGCGGTTAAAAAGCCAGAAAAGCAATAATGTGCTGAGAATGTGCAAAATAAGGTTGGTCAGATGATAACCGCCGGCATTCAGGCCATAAAGCTGGTAATCCAACATGAAGGATATCCATATCAGAGGGTTCCATAATTCGGCATATTTTGTACTGAACGCCCAAATAACTCCGTCTGGAGTGATTCCCGATTGGATATGACTATTCTCTGTAACATAAATGTTGTCATCGATATTGACGAAATCGTATTGATACACTTGCCAAAAAGCAGCAACCGCAGCTAATGTCAAAACGATATAAACAATCAGGATCTTCTTTTTTGAATCAATATTTATCTTATTTAACATAGTGAACAACCGCCAATATTTTTATCACATTTTAAAGTTATTGGAAGATGATTTATCTAAGTCAGGCGTTGTCGGAGAAAATAAGATTTTAAAAGCTATATATCTGGCATTAACTGCCAGATTCTTTGGATTTTGCTGTTTTTGTTTTTATTTCATTAAGATAAACGAATTTGTTCATAAATTGTTGGTGTGTTCTCCATTAATCAACGGAATCATCCACATCTAAACTTCAAACACTTTAGCCAAAGTAAAAAAATATTGACAGAAAAATATTTTCAATGTACTTGGCTGTCCACTTTTGTCTAGACGCCTGGATGCTTGAGCATGCAGGGTAAGAAAATGGCAGGCACAGAGGAAAAATGAGACTAACCATCAGGGACTTAACAGAAATTTTAAATGTTTCCGAAAAAACGATCAGGCGGTGGATTAAACAGGGAACTATCCCAGCTTACCGGATTCAGGGTCAATATCGTTTTAATAAAGCAGAAATTCTTGAATGGGCGACATCGCGCAGAATTAATGTGGCGGCCAACATATTTACCGAACCCGATAATTTCCCGGTTACCGGCCTTGCGGATGCTCTTAGTGCAGGCGGAATTTTCTATCGTGTTCACGGATCGGATAAGGAATCGGCCCTGAAGGCTGTTGTTGAAAACATCCGGCTTCCTGACGATGCCGATCGCGCAATGCTCTTACAATTTATTCTGGCGCGCGAAGCCATCGCTTCCACGGGAATCGGT